>CAJXQX010000159.1 GCA_913058185.1 uncultured Verrucomicrobiota bacterium | reverse complement strand
GGATCTTGGTAGCATGCCTGTCGTTGATTTCATATGAAACCATCATCTTGGTGCCGAATGCTTCGCACAGTGTTTTCCCGCTGTTGGGTCTGATGGGGGCCGCAAATATTTGGCCAAAAACAATGACTCTCACGCGAGGGTTGGGATTGGGCCTGCTGGCCTTCATTATGATGTTTACCGGGTTCGGCCTTTTTGGTGCCGGCATGATTACTTTGTTGTTGGGGCTCACGGTTGGGTTGAGTTGGGGCGACCCGGATCGGAGCAGGCGATGGGGCGCGATCCTTGGGGTTGTTTTGAGTGGCCTGGGTTGGGCGATCTTTATGCAGGGATATGTTTTTCTCCCCGCAAGTGAGGGGTATCATTTCCCCCATCTGCCGGTGAGTGACTACCTGCGGTTTGTCACCCTGATGTTGGCGGGAAGGATGGGATTTGATGGGACGTCACTCGGTGCTTACATTTTCGGAGGCATGGCCATCGTGGCCAGTTTGACCGGGGTGGTGATAGCGGTGAGAAGACTGAGGCGTTCCGCTCCAGACCGGGTGGCGATGGTTGGGCTATTGTTGGTGGGCGCTTCCTTGGCGTTTGCGGGATTCACGGCAGTGGGGCGGGTGCATCTCGGAGTGGATGGAGGGATGGTGTCGCGTTATATGCCCCTGCTTTTCCCGTTGTGGATGGGCCTGGACCTACTCGCGTCGCGATTGAAGACGACGCGCGTGCGGGTGGGAGTGACCGTGTTCGCGAGTTTAATGGCGGTCGGGCCGTGGCTGTATGTGGTCGGGCGTCCCTCTGGAGATTGGGTGGGCACAGTCGGATTGCGGGACGGTGATTTAACTAACGTGCGCTCGTTCCAAGCGGGAAAATTGGCCTGGATCGATGCCGTGGCTCAGCAGGGAGATTGGAGGATTGCCGAGCAGATTGCGCCCAAGGGAGTTTTTCCGTTTACCGAGTTTCTGAACTTGGATGCGAAATTGGCCGCCCTGCAGAACGAACAATTATCGTTTTTCGCGGAATCGGATCAACCCATGGCGTGGTTGTCTTGGATGCCGGACCGTTCGGTCCAGTGGTTGCGACCTGCGAGCGGTAGCGCGACGAGAACCGCGGCCCCAGTTGCACGGGTGTTGGTGCGGGCGCGTCAAAGTAGATTCCTCAACGTGCGCATTTGTCAGGCTGGCGCAGCGGTCCAGCCCGTGCGGTTTTCTTGGTCCGATAGGGTAGGGACCATTCCGGCTTCTGCGTTGGATAGTGGGATTTCGATTTCGGTCGAACGTGGCGATCAGGTTCTCGAGTTGATTGCTACGACGGCCGGTGAGGACCGCTCGATGCGCGTAGCCCTGCCTACTTTGAGTGAAGCGCCAGAATTCGTGGAATGGAATTGGTCGGGTTCGGATTGGGGTCAATTGCGTCGACTAGAAATCACCAGAGGATTCCACGGTTGGGAAGAAGAGGGTGCCTTTGGATGGACGGGAGATGATTTGGCGGCCGAGGTGGCTGCTACGCGTCCGTCGTATGTAAACGTGCGGGTAGATTCCCGTTTCGATCCGGTCGATCGCGGCTTAATTTCGATTCAGTGCGGAGACTCAACCTGGGAGATTGATTTAGCTACTGCTCAACAAGGGATCAGCTTGGTCGTGCCTCCGGATGGCATTTCCCGAGCTGTCCACATTTGTAATTCCGCCGGAGCGACGAGCCCCGAAGCAGCGGGGTTGTGGAGCGATTCGCGTTCACTGGCGTTGCGACTCACTCGGCTCTCGATTGATGCGGATGCCCGGTATGGGGTTCTGAAAACGGTAAATGCTAACGATAGCGCAAAATCTCCCTAGCCACAGGGGGCGGCTAGGCTCATCACCCTCATTCTCTCATGTCTGATTCCCCCCTAGTAACCCATTTGTATACGGCCGATCCGTCTGCCCACGTTTTCAACGACCGGCTCTATGTTTATCCTTCTCATGATCGTGCGGCTGGTATCGAAGACAACGATAAGGGCGATCAATACGATATGGTCGATTATCACGTGTTTTCGATGGATGACGTCGGTAGTGAGG
>CAJXQX010000158.1 GCA_913058185.1 uncultured Verrucomicrobiota bacterium | reverse complement strand
GGAACTGCTGATGCCGTCACGCCGCCAGAAGTAGTCTGCAATGTCCTCCGTGATTTGTTTGGTGAAGGAATACGAATCGGTGGTGAATTTGGGATGATCCTCTTCCACGGGCAGGTGCGAGAGTTCGAAGGCCTTGGGTCCGAAAAAGTAACCGATGGCGTGGATTGAACTCGCGACCACCACGCGCTTCACGCCGGTGGCGGCAGCGGCGTTGAAGAGGTTGAACGTGCCGGCACAATTGAGGGAAAAGAGATCGGTGGCGGGAAGGGCGGGCCCCGGAATACCCGCCAGATGAAGAATCGCATCCACGCCTTCGCAGTGGGGCTTGAGTGAATCCGGCTCTAGTAGATTGGCCGTGCGGAAATCCACTCCGGGGATTCCGGGATCCGTGAGATCGATGCCTCGGACTTCGAAACCCAGAGGCTGGAGATGGGCGAGCACGGCTCGACCGACAAAGCCGGCACAACCGGTAATTAGTATTTTCATACTCGAATCGCCGACAGGTTTGGGAAGGACCTATTCTTTGAAGAAATCAGCAGGGTTGAAGGTGAGGGTGGAAGCACGGGGTTGGCCATTCTCGAGGGCGGGTAAAAATGTCAGTTGCAGCACGGTGCGGCGAACGAATTCCGGCAGAATAAGTTCATTGCCTTCGATCGATAGCAGTTCACCGGAAGCAGAAATATTAACGGTAACAGGAAAATCAAATTCTCGGGGGTCCGTGGAGGCGTGCAGAATTTCCGGGGCGAGCGGCCATACGGGTTGGGCTGGGATGTTTTCGCGACGGTGGTTTCCTTGGTGGTCGAGGCGAACGAATTCGACCGCCTCTTCGACGGTGAGTTCGTAACGCTTCTCGGAGTGATTGGTCGCGAACTCTTCGCCGTGGTTGAAGACGTGAATCGTCGACTGTTTGATTTCGAAATTGGAGGGCAGCCCCGGTTGAAGAATAGTGATTTTTTTGGGCGTCTGATCCACTTGGCCAACTTGTTCATGGAAAATGGCATCATGAAATTCCTCACCGGTTCGAATAACGACCGTGCCAAACACATGAGCGTCGGCGATCAGTTGCTCGGAGGAAATCTTAAAGGTGATCTCGATGGCATTGGGCGCCTGATCTGCGGAGTCTCCGGGAGCTGCGCCGAGCATGCCGGCATCGGATATTGAGCCCTGTAAACTCACCGCTTGATCAATGATGGTTTGGCTGTCGTCGCCGAGGTCTTGGCCGGCATCGGCAATACTGTCCGTGCTGCCCATGTTGAGTAGGCCCTCCCGTCCGCTCAGTTCCGCTCGATCGAGATTTTGATCAGCCATCATCTGGATGCCCAATTGATTGCTAATCCGATCTAGGCCCTCGCCGTATAGGTTGGTGAATGTTTCCTCGAGTTCGAGGTCATCGATGGTGACCAGATTCGAACTGACCTTGGTTGCCATTTTCCAGCGTAGTCCGGGAGTCTCGATCAAGTTTACCCGTTTGCGTTTTGGGGTGTCCAGAATCGCATTTTCTCCATCCAGTTTGGAGACTTTTAGTTGTTTGGCCCCTTGCGCAAGGAAGAGATCTATCCCGACAAATAGATAGTGATCTCGTTCGGCGATGGGCCGAGAGTTCACCTCAACGGGTTTGGCCGCCGAGACGAGGGACAGTTCGAGTCCACCGATGAGCACCAAGAGTGATAACAAACCGAGGCACGCTCTGGTTGATGAGGATGATCTGTGATCGATGGCATCCATTTTTTCGTCGTCGGGGCAGAGGTGGGGCAGGGTGAGGTCTACTGATCGCAGGTAAATGACGCATGCGAATGAGGGAGGTCACCATGGGTGATGGTTTGACCGGCAAGCAATCTGTCGATCGGTCAACCCTTGACTGCTAGAAATGGAGGCATTGCCCCACTACTTCACCGGAACTTTGGTGGCGGTGGGCGACTTACGCTTCCGGGTTTTAATAGCTGTCTTCTTGGGCGGATTTTTATCAGATTTAGGGAGTAAGGTGAACCCAGGTTGCTGGTGACTATCGACTAACACCACACGGGGATGCTCCGGCACGCCCGTGAGATTTAAGTTCACCGAACTGAGCATGAGTTTGAATGTTTCGTATCCCACCATTTCATAACAGTGATTGGCTCCGGCTGCATCGGTGGGTTTTTCCGATACATCAATGCTCACGAAACCGAGATCCTTTGGCACGGAAATGCCAAATCCCTGGATGGTTTGGAGAACTTGCGC
>CAJXQX010000157.1 GCA_913058185.1 uncultured Verrucomicrobiota bacterium | reverse complement strand
GGTGCTACGGTCCTGGATATCATTCTCGTCGATTAACTTCTCCAAGTCTACCTGCACCCGATCAGCCAATGCTTGGTAGGCTACGGGATCGGTCAGAATATCGGTCGCTTTGACATCTAAGTCATATTCAAAACGCGGGATATCATCCTGCGAGGTAATCTTGGGTTTTTCGGCGGCGACGAAGGTCGCGGTCAACAGGGTTGCGATCACGGCGAAGGCCGTGCCAATACGAAAACGGGTAATCATGCCAAAGACCGTGCCAAAAAAGGGCGCCACCGCAACCTCTCTACGACGAACGGTTTCACGACAGGATGGTCGGGATTTGGGCGCCCCCATTTCGCCCGATCCAACCCTTCAGGTCGCGCTAAACCGAAACTCGGTCACACTCCGGTAAGGCTTGTCCGGCCGCACCACAATCGAAGGAAACTCAGGATGGTTCGGTGAGTCGGGAAAGTGTTGGGTCTCCAGACAGAAAGCAGCCCGCGGGCCGTAGGTCTTGCCGTCCTTACCCATCGTGCCCTCCGCTATCCAATTGCCGGTGTAGAGTTGCACGCCTGGTTCAGTCGTCCACACCTTCATCAATCGCCCACTGGCCGGATCGACCGCCTTCGCCCCGAATTTCAACGTCTCGGATTCATCGTCGAACACCCAACAGTGGTCATAACCGTGCGCCAATTCGAGCTGGGGGTGCGGTTCCGTAATTCGATTCCCCAAAGGATGGGCTGCAACGAAATCCATCGGCGTGCCCGCGACCGGCGCAAGTTCGCCCGTAGGGATCTGCCCTTCATCCGTCGGTAAGTAGCGCGATGCAGCAATTTGCATAATCTGGCTGTCAACCGACCCTCCTCCTGCGAGATTAAAATAACTGTGCTGGGTCAGGTTGAGCAGTGTGGGTGCATCGGTCTCTCCTTCGTAAGACACTTTGAGGGTGTTTTTTGAATCGAGCCGATAAATTACCTTCGCCCCAATATTACCGGGATATCCCATCTCCCCGTCCGGGCTGAACAACGACAAAACCAACATCGCCGAATCGCCCTTCGCCCTTGGTTCAGCTCGCCAAACCCGTCGGTCAAAACCGACCGGACCGCCATGCAAATGGCAGGACATACCGCCAGCTTCACTGTTGGTCGGCAGCTCGTAATCTACGCCATTGAGCGAGAACCGTCCCCCGGCAATCCGATTGCCACAACGCCCCACCACCGCGCCGAAGTAACTTAAACCAGATTCGTATTTCGCTAAGGATTCGTAGCCCAAAACGACGTCGGCAAACTGATTGTCCCGATCGGCCACGATACAACGCACGATCGTCGCACCGTAATTGGTGATGTCGACGCGCATGCCGCTGGCGTTGGTCAAAGTGAAGAGCTCGGTCTTAACGCCGTCGGTCGTAACTCCGAAAGGTTTCCGAGAAATGGTAGCTAAAGAATCGGAGGGCATGCTGGGGTAAGAATAGGGGCAGACTCAATTCAAAGTCATTCGGTTCCGTCTCGCAACTCCGCGCGCACCGCCGTTTCCAATGCCGCCGCCATCACCTTGCGATCTGTGCTCCCGGAAACGATCTCGCCCATTTTAACCGTCACTTCGATCCAAGGCATCCCGATCAAATACAACACATGCGGTAGCAGCGGCATCGTGCCCCACCACCCCACATCCAGCCTCGTATCATAGCCCTCGGGCACGCGGTATTTTAACGTCACCGGAATCGCCCCGGCTCCGATTTGCACCAGGGGCTCCAATAAGCCGGCCCGAAAGGGTCGCACATCAGTTCCATCCGTGCTCGTGCCTTCTAGGAACACCACCGGATTCACGCCATCACGCCACACCGTCTTCAATTGCTCACCCACGCGAAACAGATCCGACTTGTTTTGACGTCTGATAAAGAGCGTCCCCGCAAACGAGGCGAACAACCCGAAAACGGGCCACGAACGCACTTCGGACTTCGCGACAAAAAACACCGGCTGCAGCAACGAAAGCACCAAAATATCGAAATAACCGAGGTGATTTGGCGTGAGCATCACGTCCGACGGCACGGAGCCCTCCGGGATCACCCGCACATTCAACCTACGCAGGGCGCGGCCACATATCGTGCCCAACCAACGCGCTTTGCCCTGCAGTGTGCGGCGGTTCCGCGCGAACAGCGCATATTCGATCAATCCCTGGATTGCGACCAGTAGAAGCAACCCTAACCGCCAACCGGGTAGCGGTAGTGTTCGCCACTTCGCCTCTACTTCGCAACGAGCCGCCAATTTCTGGTAGGTGCCTAGGCCCCCGCGTCCTGGGATGTAACGGAACTACATCCAATCAAGTATCGCGAGTCGTGCAGCTTCGCGTAACGCGCGATGCCCTTC
>CAJXQX010000156.1 GCA_913058185.1 uncultured Verrucomicrobiota bacterium | reverse complement strand
GTTAGGGGCGTAGGAAAGCTCGCCGGTAGCATGATCAAGTTTGGCGGTGCCATGCTGCGCGGTTGTCACGTCATCGAGCACGTAGATGACATGGGGTTCAGCGAGGTCCAGGCGGTCGTCCGGCCTCATGAAATCTTCGTGGCTGGGCACCTTTTGGCTGACCGGTGTATTGGGGCGAGTTGTGAGAGCGACGCTGCTCACGTTTAGCAGGACGAGATGACTCGCTTCGACTGCGAACGAATCAAGCTCAAGCGGTGTAGGCGGCGTCACGGCCACCACGACTACATTCTGGAAAGTGAGACCAGACGTCTCGTTGTGCACGGTATAGGTGAACGAGTCCGTGCCGTCGTAGGTTTCCTCGGCGCGATATGCAAAATAGCCGAAGAGGGAAGATTTGGTATCGAAGAGGTCCGCTCCGTCCTCGCCGCCGGCCAGGCCTACCCGACCGTGGTTAGGTTCCACCGTGATGGTATAGATCAAGACATTTTCCGTTTCCTCGCTGAGGATTTCTGGGGCGACCGTGAGGTGTCCATGTGCACCCGTGCCATCGGCATCTATCTCCATCGGCGAGGTGGATATAATCACATCCTCGCCAGACGGGGAGGCGGCAAAGGTGTTGGCGGCGAAAGCGGATACCAGTGCCAGCATGATCACCGGCCAGCGGAGGCTCAACCCGTTGCGGATGGTAGATTCGAACTTCATTGGAATGGGTCTTATACCCATTTGGTAGCGTTGGCCACCATTAGGTTCCGTGAAAATTCGCCCGATGAAAGCGATCCACCGTGGATGAGGACGGGAGTAATCGGTTCCGTCCGATCTGCGTCTGAATTGCGGATAGACCTAGTGGATGACCCGGAGGTCGTTCCTTGTAGGGATTCGGATACAGTAAAACGGGTAGGATTAGCAAAGCTCTAGCCCAGAGCGTTGCCCAAAAGTTGCTTCGTCAAAAACGCGGTTTGAAGGAAGGATATCTCCTTCAATCCTTTGGAAGAGAGGGCTAGGAGTTCGGCGAGTTGTTCGGGGGAGAAAGTAGATTCTTCGCCGCTGCTTTGGATTTCCACGAATTGTCCGCTGCCAGTCATGACGACGTTGGCGTCGACATCGGCGTCGCGGTCTTCGGTGTAGGGCAGATCGAGCAGGGC
Source organism: uncultured Verrucomicrobiota bacterium (assembly GCA_913058185.1). GTDB lineage: Bacteria > Verrucomicrobiota > Verrucomicrobiia > Opitutales > Opitutaceae > Actomonas. The sequence goes on along the minus strand of CAJXQX010000156.1, from coordinate 1,291 downwards.
TTTACCGTCGACGACTCCGACGCTGATCGCGGCGATGGAATCCTTGAAGGGGTTCTCTTTGATTTTTCCGCTATCGATCAACTTTTGCACCGCGAGTCGCGCGGCGAGATAGGCCCCCGTGATGGAAGCAGTGCGGGTGCCGCCGTCGGCTTGGAGCACATCACAGTCGATCCAGAGCGTATGCTGGCCGAGTTTGCTCAGATCCACGACCGCGCGCATGGCCCGGCCGATGAGGCGTTGGATCTCGACCGTGCGGCCGTCGACGCGGCCGCGTGAACTGTCGCGAGATTTGCGCTCGTGGGTGCTGTAGGGCAGCATGGAATACTCCGCGGTGAGCCAGCCACCGGAAACGTTTTGCGCGCGCATCCAGCCGGGAACCCGAGCTTCAAGGGTGGCGCCACAGATCACCTTGGTGTTGCCGAAGGAGACGAGCACGGAGCCGGTCGCATTGGCGGCGATGCCGGCTTCAAAGGAAATGGGACGGAGTTGATCGGCAGTGCGGCCGTCGACGCGGGTGGAAGACATGAGGTAGGGTGAGCTCGGATTAAGTTGGGCGTAAAGCCCAACCCACTGCGATTCTAGGTTCGTTAAGATCGAGGAGTGTTTTTAATGTCCAGATCGGGGGTGGTGTTCCAGCGTTTGCGCCACGTCGGTTTCTCGATGCGCGTGCGGAAGATGATGGTATTATCAAGCTCGAGATCCTGGGTCCAAATAAACTTGGCTCCGGAAAATTGAGTGGGTTCAAAGGCGGACATGGGACGGACGATGGCGGTGGAGAATTCGGTGGCGAAGTCCCAGGCGGAATCGTCGAAGTCGACCGTCCACCAATCCTTGGGCAATGGCGTGGTCTGCACTTTGGGATTTGCGCGGTCGCCTCGTAGCGGACCGTGGAAGAAATTGCGCGCGCGCCAGGAAGCGTTGCTCACCACGTCGTCGCCGAGTTTGAGGATGAAACCGCCGTCGCCGATACGGTCGCCGTATTCTAGGCCGGTCTTCGGGTCTGCGTTGTCTTTGGCGAGCACGGCGATGGTCATGGGATACTCGGGGAGCACATCGACGGTCACCATATTATGCGGCATGAAGGCGATGGAGTCGACGGCGACGAGTTCGCCGTTGATGTAGAGTGCGAACCAGTTGTCGGCGTAGACGTTTAGCCGTTCCGTATCGGACATGCGGGGCTTCTCCAGTCGGTTGCGTTGGCCCCAAGTGGTAGCGGGAACCACAATAGCTAGAATAAATATGATCAGCCGGAAGTAATGTCTCACCCCTAAGAGACGTGATTGCACCGAGC
>CAJXQX010000155.1 GCA_913058185.1 uncultured Verrucomicrobiota bacterium | reverse complement strand
TGGCCTCTGTGACCAATTCCAACACTGATTGGTGAACTCTTTCCCTATCCCGAAATCACACCTTTTCTCCCCCTCACACCCGTGCTTAAAACGAACCTACTGCCCACCCTCCTCACAACGCTGCTACTCGCCACCAGCGTCACTTCCGCTCAACGCACTGCGACCGCCCCGGAGCGTATCAGTCTCGCCGACGACTTCGCGATTGAGTTGATCTACTCCGTGCCCCGCGAGGATCAAGGCTCTTGGGTCGCCATGTGTCAGGACGATAAAGGCCGGCTCATCGTGAGTGACCAATACGGGGGACTATTTCGTTTTCCTATTCCCGAACTCGGGCAACCCGTCGATCCCGCGTCGATCGAGCAAATCACCTACTCCGAAGACAATACCAAGGCGCGAAAGATGGAACCCAAACCCGACGCCAAAACCCTCACCCCCGAACTCCTGAAGCTGCCCAACATCGGTCACGCGCAGGGTCTCTGCTATGCGTTCGATAGCCTATTCGTGGTCGTAAATTCCCGTATCAGTCCGACCGGTTCCGGCGTCTTCCGTCTGCGCGATACCGACGGAGATGACCAATTCGACGAACTCGTCACCCTCAAGTCGTTAGCGGCCACTGGCGGCGAACACGGCCCGCACGCCATCCTGCCCGCTCCCGACGGCAAACACCTCTACGTTGTCACCGGTAATCAGACTTCGCTTCCCGACGACTACACGCATTCCCGTGTGCCCGAATTGTGGGCTGAAGATCAACTCTTCCCCTCTTTACAGCACTTCATGGTCGGGGCCGAAGCACCCCTTGGTCATATCGCCCAGATCGATCCCGACGGCGAGACTTGGGAGATTGTAGCCACCGGCTTCCGCAATCCCTACGACGCTGCGGTCAATCGCGAGGGTGAACTCTTCACTTACGATGCTGATATGGAGTGGGATCTCAACACCCCCTGGTATCGCCCCACCCGCGTCAATCATGTCATCGACGGTGCCGACTACGGCTGGCGCACGGGTTCCGGCAAGTTCATGGACTACTACGGCGACAGCTTCGGCGCCGCCGTCGATATCGGCCCAGGCTCTCCCACCGGAATCGCATTTGGTCACGGCGCAAAGTTCCCCGCTCGCTACCAAAACGCGCTCTTCGTTTCCGACTGGTCCTACGGCAAACTTTATGCCGTCCACCTCGCGCCCGATGGCTCGACCTACACCGGCACTTCCGAAGAATTCGCCAGCGCCCAACCCCTTCCGTTGACCGACATCCTCGTCAACCCGGACGACGGTGCCCTATATTTCACGGTGGGCGGTCGACGGGTACAGTCCGGCCTATACCGCGTCACCTACATCGGTAACGAAGACACCTCACCCGCTCAATCCACCCCCGGCGGCGGCGTTGCCCGTAAACACCGTCAGGCCCTCGAATCGTTGCTCCAAGCCGATGCAACTGACGCCACCACGCGTCAACTCGACCAAGCTTGGCATTCGCTCGGTTCCAACGATGCCGGAGTTCGCCATGCCGCTCGGGTCGTCCTCGAAAAACAACCGGCCACAAACTGGTCTGAGCGCCTCACCCAAGAGTCCAACCCGATGAGAGCCACGGCAGCCGCGATCGCGCTGGCCCGAGCCGACGGAGCCAACTCCGCGTCCGCCGTCATCCGAAAAATAATTGCATTCGATGAGGCGTCGCTCACCACCCGCCAGCTCCGACTCGACGCGGTCCGTGCAATCACCCTCGCGCTCACCCGCGGCGGCCCCCCGAGCCCCGAACTGAAAGAGAACCTCATCACGTGGCTCGACGCCATCTACCCCGCCCGCACCCCGGACGAAAATCGCGACCTCTCCGCCGTCATGGCCTATCTGCAAGCGCCCTCCGCCGTTGCCAAAGGTATGGCACTTCTGGTCGAAGCTTCCGGGCAGGAAGAACAGATCGGTTACGCTCTCAATCTGCGTCACCTTCAGCACGGTTGGACTCCCAAACTCCGCGAGACGTATTTCAAGTGGTTCGTAATTTCCGGCAGTTACCAAGGCGGCGCCCGGCTGCGCAACTACCTCGATGACATCAAAGCTCAAGCCATTGTCGCGGTTCCCGCAGACGAGATGACTTCGGCTCTAACCACGCTGATCGAAACACCGCCTGAATCCAACACCCCACAATTCACCCTGGAGCCCCGCGACTACGTGAAGATGTGGACCATGGCCGACGTGCGGCCGCTCCTCGGCGCTGGCTTGGAAGGTGGACGTGATTTCCTCAATGGTCGCCAAATGTTCGGCGCCGGCACCTGCTACGTCTGTCACCGTTTCAATGGTGAAGGCGGCGCCGTCGGTCCCGATCTCTCTGCCGCCGGGGGCAAGTTCAGCCCCTTCGATTTGGTTGAAGCCATCATCGATCCCGGCAAAGAAATCAGCGACCAATACGGCAGCAGCATTTTCAAACTGAAGGACGGCTCGGAGCTGAATGGTCGGATCATGAACATCAAAGGGGACACCTACTGGGTGAACACC
>CAJXQX010000154.1 GCA_913058185.1 uncultured Verrucomicrobiota bacterium | reverse complement strand
TACACGTAAGGAGTCGTCGGCAGCGTCAGATGTGTATAAGAGACAGACCCTACCCCTCCGCCCCTCACTTGTTACGTGTCGCCTGATACTTGACACTTTATTCCATCATGACCCTCAAGCCCACCTCTCTTCCTCAACTTCACCTCCTGCTACATTGGGTGCTCCGCATCACCGTCGCGGCCTGTTTCATCGGCCACGGCACCTGGGGCGTGATCACCAAAGAGGGCTGGCTGCCTTTTTTCCGGTCCCAAGGTATTCCTGACGAGGTCGCCTGGAAATTGATGCCGATCATCGGCGCGTTCGATATCCTGATGGCAATTCTACTGCTCATCAAACCACGCCGTATTCTGATCGTGTGGATGCTATTGTGGGCGCTCTGGACTGCCATCCTTCGCCCCATCGCGGGAACCCCGGGGACTTGGGAATTTTGGGAGCGTGCCGGTAATTGGCTGCCTCCGCTGATGTTACTCATCCTGGGTGGCGCTTTCGCCATGAAAATGAAGGACTGGTTCAGTGGCTTCTCCGAACCTGCCCTCGATGACGACAAAGTCGGTGTGCTGCACTTCCTCGGCCGTATCACCATCGGCTTACTCCTCATCGGGCACGGTGGATTCGGCGCATTCGTCGAAAAGCAGATGCTCATCAATCACTTTGCCTCCATCGGCCTTCCCGCCGATGTCGCTTTCATCAATGCAGTGGGTTGGTTTGAAATCATTCTCGGCGCTGTAGTGATGCTGGTCCCAGCCCTGTCGCTCATGTGGTTCGTGCTCGTTTGGAAAGTCCTCACCGAATTCCTCTACATGACCGAAGGAGGCCTCCTGAATGTCTTCGAATTCATCGAGCGCTGGGGAGACTACGGTATCCCTCTCGCGATGATCCTGATCATCAACTACCAGAGGTCGCAAAAGAAAGTGCTCGGAACTGCTGGTTAGGTAAAGGTCCTCTACTCTTTCGGCTTCGTCCCCTCCACGCCCTCACCAGTTTTGGTTGAGGGCGTTTTCATTTTTACCCGTTCTCCTCCTCGCGCGACCTATCGCTCTCGATGGAGCGCGATTCTAAAGCCCAGCGTATAATCGACCCGCGCCGCAGATCCACCGGCACGTGCCGCAGACCGCGCCACGGCTCCGTCCATGCGCCAACATGCACCCCGAGCGATTCGAGGCCCGGTCGGATCGGTCACCTTGCCGCCCGGATAACGGCTATACCAATCATAACACCATTCCAGCACGTTGCCCGTAAGGCCATAGAAGCCCCAGGGGTGCTGTTGTTTTTGGGCAACGGGATGAGTGATGCCACCGCTGTTGGATTCGATCCACCCCATCGCAGCCAGTGAGCCCACGTAGTCACCGGTGGTGCCCGCGCGGTAGACATACTCCCACTCCGCCTCCGTCGGCAGCGTATACTCATACCCTTCTGGTAATCGCCCTGCCGCCATCTCCCTGTCAGTGAGTAGTTCGCAGTAATCCATCGCCAAAATCCACGAGACGTGTTCCACCGGTGCGTTCGGTCCCGCCTCTTTAAAGGCGCTGGGGTTCTCTCCAATCAAGGCCTCGTATTGCGCCGTTTCCCCCAGCCAAAACCCATGCGAAAGGGTCACCTGAGTCTGCGGCCCTTCCGCTTCATCGCGGTCGGCTTCCGTGGCGGAGCTCCCCATCAAAAAACTCCCCGCATCGACCCAGATGAGCTCGAGCTTCACTTCTGACAAATAATAGGCTGCCCCCTCGACGGGCACATCGTGGGAGCGGGCCGGCTCTGCGGCCCCCCCAGCGGACAGCATCGTCATCGCTAGAATTGAGAGAAAACAAGAACGCAGATCGATTGGGGACACGGGGACTTCGAACATCATCATCTAGACTTCAGTCTATCCTAAATCGAATGCACAAGACTACGCGTTTCTTGCGGAATCATTCCTAACTCAGTGACCTCCTTGGCGAAGGAGCAGATCTGGGCATCCGGCGGAAACAAAGATGAAGAACCGAAGGACTGATGGGGCCGCACTTTCCGGCCCCTGGGTGCCAGAGAAGAACCAAGTGCGGTTAACGGGTTCTGAACCCACGGCTCGGCGAAGTGCTGATCGAAACTTATTTCGTCCCCTGACTTCGGACCCCGACTGTTCGACCGTCTCAACCGACTCGCCTCCCGCCCCATCGCCTGGAAGTAACCATAATGGTTACTTACAGGTCGGAATCGACGGGCGCGTTCGAGCCGCTACACTGCCGGCATGACTCAGTTTATAGGTGCAATATCACTCGTGATTCAGGACTACGATGAGGCGATCGATTTCTACGTTCGGACCCTCGGATTCGAATTGGTGGAGGACACAAATCTAGGTGGCGGTAAGCGCTGGGTCTTGGTTGGTCCACCGGGTTCGAAAGAAACCCGACTTCTGCTCGCGAAAGCTGATTCGCCAACCCAGGAAGAGGCCATTGGCAATCAAACCGGCGGCCGCGTTTTCCTCTTTCTCAACACCAATGACTTCAAGCGCGATCACGCCAGGTTTCTTGAACGTGGCGTGCAGTTTCTGGAACCGCCGCGCCACGAACCCTACGGCAGCGTCGCCGTCTTCCAGGATCCGTTTGGCAACAAATGGGATTTGATCGAAAAGAAATCCGCTTAAGTCTCCAGTGCCGTTCTGGCGCGAAGGGCCATCCACAGCGCAATCATACCGATGCCCACGCACGCCGCGATCACCTGAAACATCACCGGGTAGCCGTAATTTTCGGCCAGCCACCCCATCAAAAAGGATCCGGCCATCATGCCAGACATCCGCATCGCCACTAGGAGACTGCTCGCCATGCCCCAGCGGGTTTTGCCCAACAGCGCCGAAAGAAATAACAGGGTCGCAACCTCCTTGCCCGCAAATCCGAAGCTGTGGAAAAGGTGCGGCACCCATAACCAATCTGGATTAGTGATGACGGAATTCGTCAACATGCGCAGTCCTTG
>CAJXQX010000153.1 GCA_913058185.1 uncultured Verrucomicrobiota bacterium | reverse complement strand
GAAGATGATAGGGTCGGAAACCTTCATCATGGTGGCTTTTAGATGAAGCGAGAAAAGGATGCCTTCATCTTGAGCGCGCTGTACTTGCTCGGAGAGAAAGGAGAGCAGGGCCTGTTTGCGCATGACCGTCGCATCGATGATTTCACCGGCCTTGAGTGGCGCGGATGCCCGTAACGTTTGTTTAGAACCGTCAGTCGCTTCGAACTCGATGGTGAAACGGGTCGCGCTGGGAACCGTTACCGATTTCTCGTTGGCGCGAAAATCATCACGGCCCATGGTCGATACGTTGGTTTTGGAGTCGCTGCTCCATGCGCCCATGGAGTGGGGGTTGGCCCGGGCGTAGTCCTTGACGGCTTTCGGGGCTCGACGGTCGGAGTTACCTTCCCGGAGCACAGGGTTTACCGCGCTACCTTTGACCCCATCGTAGCGGGATTTGATGTCTTTCTCGTCGTCGTTGGTGGGAACCTCGAGGTAGTCCGGCAACGCCAAACCGTGCTGTTGGAGCTCGGCGATCACGCTCTTCAATTGAGGCACCGATGCGCTGATGTTGGGCAACTTGATGATGTTGGCCTCCGGCGCAAGGGTGAGGGCACCGAGTTCAGCCAAAGCGTCGTTGGTCTGCTGGTCGGCGGGCAGACGATCCGCGAATACGGCGAGAATTCGGCCCGCTAGCGAGATGTCGCGAGTCTCGACCGAGATGTCGGCGGACTTGGTAAAGGCCTGCACGACGGGCAGGAAAGCGTACGTGGCGAGAGCAGGTGCTTCGTCAGTTTTAGTGTAGATGATGGTGGATGCCGCGGACATGATACTTGAATAAAGAGATTCGTAGAAAGTTGATCCAAACAATCGTGACCGCTGGCGGCAAGCTCGCTAAATCGATTCCATCGTTAGACGAGAAAACTTGAATGAGTAAGCGGTTTTGATCGCTATGGGTGGAGGTTGTCCCAGAGCGATCACATCTTATTTCCCATTTCCCCACCATATCATGAGTATCTACATTGGCATTGATTCCGGCACCCAGTCTACCAAAGCGGTGGCTCTCGACCTCGACACTGGAAAAGTCGTGGCTGAAGCGCGCGCGCCTCACCGTCTGATTCCGGGGCTGCCAGTCGGCCATATGGAGCAACATCCCGCAGAGTGGGTGGCCGCATTGGATACCACGATTGGTGCGGTGGCTTCGCAAATTGATCGCACGCGGGTTAAAGGAATCGGGGTTTCGGGCCAGCAGCATGGCTTCGTGCCATTGGACAAGAATGGCGCAGTGATTCGCCCGGCGAAACTCTGGTGCGATACCTCCACGCTCGAGGAATGTGACATTCTTACCAAGAAACTGGGAGGTGAGAAGGCGGTCATCCGTAAGGCAGGTCTCGCGTTTTTACCGGGGTTTACGGCTCCAAAGATCCTGTGGTTGAAACGTCATGAACCGAAAAACTTCCGAAAACTACGACATGTGCTGCTGCCACATGACTACCTTAATTTTTATCTGGCCGGGAAGTATTTCATGGAGCATGGCGATGCTTCTGGCACTGCGCTGATGAATGTGCGGACCCGTAAGTGGTCGAAACCGGTCATCGATGCTATTGATCCGAAATTGGCGGACTACTTGCCGCCACTCCATTCATCCGACGCAGTGGTTGGAACGTTGAGCCCGGATGTGGCCGACAAGTATGGATTTTCGACCGACGTGATCGTATCGGCAGGAGGCGGTGATAACATGATGGGGGCGATTGGCACCGGAAATGTGAAACCGGGAGTCGTCACGGCTAGTTTCGGCACGAGTGGGACCATTTATGCGCATGCGGAGAAACCCGTGGTGGATCCGCGGGGCGAGATTGCCGCGTTTTGTGGTTCGACCGGTGGATGGATGCCATTGCTGTGCACCATGAATGTAACAACAGTGACCGAGCAGGTTCGCTCGCTCTTTAACTACGATCACGGGGCCTTGGCTGATGCGGTTGCGGCTACGGCGGTGGGATCCGACGGGCTGGTGATGTTGCCGTATTTGGAAGGGGAACGAACCCCCAACGTCCCCGCGGGATCGGGGGTGTATTTTGGACTCAATCAAAACACGCTCAAACCCGGGCAATTAGCACGTTCCGCCATGGAAGGTGTTACGATGGGAATGAACTATGGATTGCAGCGGCTCTCAGCCCTGGGGATTCAACCGAAGGAAATTCGGGTGACCGGAGGAGGAGCGAAATCTCCGATTTGGCGACAGATAATGGCAGACGTGTTTGGTGTCCCGGTCGTAGCGATGGTAGAAGACGAAGGGGCTGCGTTGGGCGGCGCAATTCAGGCGGCGTGGGCCCAGGCACGACAAAAGCGTAAGACGGCTCGCATCGCTACCTTCACGGATCGGATCGTAGCCAAGGACGAGTCTACTCGGGTGAAACCTAACAAAAAACGCGTCGCTCGTTACGCGAAGATCCAGACGGTGCAAAACCGTTTGAGCGAAGCGCTGCGCGACGTGTTCCCATTGCAGCGCGAACTCACCAAAGGATAGTTGGTGAAGTTTTACCGGCAGCGCGATATGGCGCGCTGCCTTTTGCCCCATTAGGCGAGGCGCCGGCGACGACGCAGCACCCAAGTGTCGAGACCGAAGGTCATGAGCAGGGCGCCGTAGCTGGAAGGTTCTGGCACGGTGATTTCGTTGGCTCCGAAATCAAAATTCATCCAGATGGTATCTGATTCGTCGAAGCCGTTGAAAGTAATTTGAGCGGTGTTGCTATCTCGTTCATCAATCGTGACCGAACCGGATCCGCCAACGAATGATCCCGTGGTCCAGAGGTCTTGGAAAGACACCCAGTTGTTCACGGTGATCTTGTTGGTGCCGGTGATCTGGAGGGATCCCAGGTTGAACTCGATAGCCTGGTCTTCGCCAAAATCGATGACGGTGTCACCGGTGATTTTCAGAGTGCCGATGTCGATCTGACTCCCGTCACCGGCGAGGGCGAGAACGGTGTTGGCGGTCAGCTCTAAAGTGCCACCAAAATTGAAATCGCTGGTAATATTC
>CAJXQX010000152.1 GCA_913058185.1 uncultured Verrucomicrobiota bacterium | reverse complement strand
TCGGTTATACCTCTGCTTCGAACTTCCCTCACATGAAACCATTTTTTCTTCTTTTCTTGGTGGCGATCGCACCGGTTGCGATGCAAGCGGCCGATCGACCCAACATCGTCTTTTTTTTCACCGATGATCAAACGACGAACACGCTCGCCAGTTATGGTCATCCGTTTGTGCAAACCCCGAACATCGATCGTTTGGCGTCGGAGGGGACTCGTTTTAACAACGCATTCGTCAGTCATTCCATCTGCTGGGTAAGTCGCACCACGATTCTCACCGGACTGACGGGTCGTTCCTACGGCACCCCCGGCCAACATGATCAAGCCAGTCCGGAAGCGGTGGAAACACTCCATTCCGATTTGCTTCGTTCCGCGGGTTATCGCACGGGCTATTTTGGAAAGTGGCACGCCAAAATGCCAAAGGAGTTTCGGCGTGAAGATCACTTCGATGAATTTGAGGCGATTGGCCGGAATCCGTTCTACAAGCAACAGGCCGATGGCAGTCTGCGACACGAGACCGATCTGATTGTGGATCGCGGCATTGAGTTTTTGAAGAACCAACCCAAGGACAAGCCGTTTGCGCTCAACATGTGGTTCAATGCGTGCCACGCCGAGGATAGCGATCGCCGACCTGGTATCGGGCACTTCCCCTGGCCTCAATCCGCGGACGGTCTCTACGAAGACCGCGTGATGCCGACCCCGCGCCTCGCCGATCCGAAGATCTTCAGTGACCTTCCCGAGTTCCTCAAAACCACCATCAATCGTGAACGTTACTTTTGGCGCTGGAACACCGAGGAGAAATATCAGATCAACATGCGTTCCTACCTGCGCATGGTCACGGGTATCGACAATGCCATTGGTCGTTTTGTGAAAGCATTGGAGGATGCTGGATTGGCGGAGAACACGATCATCGTCTATTCCGCCGACAACGGATACCACATGGGGAACCGGGGACTCGCTGGTAAGTGGAGCCACTATGATGAGTCACTGCGCGTGCCTTTGATCGTGATGGATCCCCGCGTGCGGGCGACCGAACGCGGCAAGGTCACCGACGCCATGGCATTAAATCTAGATCTACCCTCTACCTTTCTCGATTGGGCGAACGTAGAAATCCCTGAGCGCTATCAGGGCCACAGCCTTCAACCCGTTGTTTCCGGAGACAAACCCATCGATTGGCGCACCGAAACATTTCACGAACATTTTGCGGTTCGACATCGCATCCCGGCGTTCGAAGGGGTGCGCAATGAGAACTTCAAATATGTCCGCTATGTTGATCATGCCAACCGGGAGTTTCTCCACGACTTGAGGACTGACCCCAATGAGTTGATCAACCTAGCTGATGACCCCGAACATACGGCGATGCTAAAAAAGCTGCGCCATTCGACGGATAGACGCGTCGCGGCGTATGGCGGCCCACTTGGTCCACCGAGTCAGGAGTTCACTACCTCAACGCCACCACATCCCATTGCGTCGGCGGCCGTCACTGAGCGTCCGGGCGCTGATGGATTTGTGCGATTATTGAATGGCAAAAACCTCCGCAACTGGGAGGGCGATCTCCAGTATTGGTCACTGCAAGATGGGGTGCTTACCGGTATCACGGATGGCACGTTGAAGACCAATCAGTTCATCACTTGGAAAGGCTCAACCGTCCGTAATTTTGATTTGCGAGTGAAGGTGCGCGTCACCGCCGGGGGAAACAGTGGTATCCAATATCGAGGACAATCCCGGCCTGAGATCGGACTGCATGTCGTGAGTGGTTACCAGTGTGATGTATTAGCGAGCAATCCGACCTACAACGGGATGCTCTATGAGGAACGAGGACGTCGCATTGTCTCGCGGGCCGGCGACAAGGTCATCATTGATGCCGACGCCCAATCGTGGATTGCAGGACAGCTTCCGAAAAAAGAATTCCCTGCTGATGAATGGCACGAGTATCGGATTCTCGTGGAGGGAAATCATCACCAGCATTGGATCGATGGGCACCCTATCGTCGACGTGATCGATTTTGATGCCAAAGGCCGCGCCCTGGAAGGCGTGCTCGCCGTCCAGGTCCATACCGGTCCCGCGATGAAAATCGAATACAAAGACTTTCTGATCAAACACCTGCCTGATGATTTACCGCTATTGGAAGCTAAGTATCACGCCGTTCCCGCAGGTTCACTCGGCGTGAAACCACAGGGGCGGTTACCGGCGGATTGGGAAGCGCCTGTTTACGGCGCCAACTAGGCTGGGGGCAGGTGTTTTCGAACCGCCGTCGCTGAAGCTATGGCGGACAGAGAACGAGAACGAAGAACAAGTAAGAGCACGATTCTTTAGGGAAGCATGCCGGTCAGGAGGTAGTGTTCGGCGTTGGCGATACCGCGCTTGATGGCGGTGGGGGTGCCGAGGTCGCGGTGCAGGCCTTGCGAGAGGGTGTAACGGTGCGAGGTGTAGACCTGACAAATGCCAATGATCGTGATGAGGAGTTGGTTGGCCTCGAGATCTTTGCGCCAGCGCTTGCCGTCGGCTTCGCGTTTGATGGCAGCGCGCAGGACGTCGGTTACATGGTCTTTCGAAAGCGGAAACTTGGAGTCCTTGATGCCCTTGCCGTCGTTGAGGTTTTCCCACCGCAAGAGGCGCGAGAAATCGGGATGCTGACGGGGGAACCCGAAGTAAACGCGGATGAGGTTTTTCACCACCTGCTCGAGGGAGTCAGCATCCGTCACCGCTTGGTTCTCGAGTTTGGTGAGTTCGCCGAACGCATAGGACAGAGCCTCTTGGTAGAGCAGTGCCTTATTGGTGAAATAGTGGTAGACCATGCGCTTGCTCAACCCGGCCTGTTGCACGATGTCGTTGACCGACGCACCGTCGTATCCGCCAGCCGAAAAGAGCGAGATGGCTGTCTGCAGCAATTGGTCGCGCGTGCTGACGATAGGCTTGGGGGATTTAGTGGGACGGGCAGGCATTAAAAGCGGCGATCAAACTTCCAACTTGGGGTATTTGTTTGCAACGCGGAATATGGCGGCGGGATGGTTGCAGGCGTGGATCACGATGCTGCTCAAACTGAGCGTCAGTTGATGCCGTCGGATCTCGATCGGTGTATGAC
>CAJXQX010000151.1 GCA_913058185.1 uncultured Verrucomicrobiota bacterium | reverse complement strand
TTCTTACTCTATGCCCCTTACCCCATCAGGAGAAATAGTCCGAGTCCTTAAGGACGGATACTGGGACATCACCGCGGTGGTGCGGATGCCGGACGGCTCTCAACGCGTCCGCAAGCAGAGCAAACCGCTCAACGCTGATCAGATCTGGGGCCTAGAATCCCTGCGCCGAGAAATCACTTACCTGAAGAATCAGCCAGACACACCGGCGCGGGTGTTTCCTCCGTTGCTGGACGCTTGGGACCAGCCCAAAGCCGACGGCTCTCCCCATGTGGGATACGAGATTCCATTCCTAGCCCACCACCGCGATATGGGGTCGCTTGCTAGCGAAAAAATTCCAAAGCAATCAGAGGTTGATGAATTCCAATCGAGACTAGCCGACGCCCTACTCCACCACGTTCACATTCCCGCGAAAGCCCCTTCTCCACTATCGGTTCATTTGATTGAGGCGGTCACTGATGCTCTGACTGGCTTGGGACACGATCCCCTGTTCGCTCAATTACTGGAGGCCGACCAGATCACCTTAAACGGCAAACCCATGTGCGGCCCGCGGGCGGCGTGGGAAAAGATCACTACCGACTCCGGGCTACTTAATTCGCTCGATGAGGTTCCCGCGGTGCAACTGCACGGCGATTTCTTTCTCGAGAACATCCTATGGACCGATGCCTCTCCCTCCGATGGCACACCCCGACTTGTGCTGATTGATCCGGTCTCGGTTGCAGGAGTCATCGCCGGGCCCGCCGTTTTCGATTTGGTGAAATACGAATCTTACGCCAAAGGAGAGTTGCCTGCATTGCGGTCCGAGTGGGTGAACGTCAGCGGGTTCAATCCCGACACTCCAGGAGCGGACTACCAATACACCATCAACTGGGACGAAGTCGGACTCAGGTCATATCGTCAGCGGAATTGGTGCTCCATCCTTCAGCAAAAATTCGTCGACTATCACGGCCCAATAAATCGACAACACTACCAACTTATCGACGGGTATTTCAGTGTGGCGATGGCGTTAAACACCTCAGGAAAACAACGCCAAGCCCGCCTCCTTAAAGCCGTGGTGGAATTTAACGAGGCGCTCAATCATCCAAGTTCAATATCATCATGAGCACCGAAGTCCTTCATAACAAAGCTGCCTCCCGTTTCGAACTCAACATTGATGGGCACACCGGGGTCGCCGAATACGTCGACCAGGGGTCGGTATGGGCCATGAACCACACCTACGTGCCTGATGAACTGCGCGGAGGAGGCGTGGCAGGACAGCTGGTAAAAACAGCGTTCGAGGCGGCACGCTCGGCCGGCGTCAAAATCGATCCGCAGTGCAGCTATGTGGCCGTGTATTTTGAGCGGCATCCGGAATACGCGGATCTGCACGTGTAAGAAGGTAGGGCGGGATCGCCGAGCCCGCCGGTTTCATTCGTTCGGGCTCAGCCCTGCCCGTATCATCTCCCTGACCCACCGCTCGGCGCCCTCGGCGAGGTCGCCCTACCTTCATCCCAAAAACCGACCGCTGTTCACGATCAACTCGAGCGTGAATTCTCAATCTGGTTTAGCTACTCGGCAAAACGGCCAGCAACTCGAAGCTGCGCTTGGGATTAATCAAATTGATGCGCCCATCCTCACTACGATCGGCCGCGAGCGTGATCAGACTCACCACTTGAGCCATGGTGAGATCCGGTTTCACGGCTAGGAGTTTAGCTGCGAGATTTGATACATTGGGCGAAGCCATCGAAGTGCCGGAGAAGTTTAAAATCTGTCCGCCGGGAACGTAGCTCGGCACTTCAAATCCATTGGCGTGCACATCCACGTTGGAACCAAAGGTAGAGAACGAAGTCTCCTCGCCGGCTTGATCAACTGCGCCGACCGTAAGGATGTTGGGGAGATCGATGCCAGAGGGATACATGTCGGAAAACTCCGCGTCGTTATCGCTATTGCCCGAGGATACCACGAACAACACTTCGGGCGCCGCCTTGATCGCATCCATAATAGCTTCGAGTTGAATCTCAAAAATCTCGCGAGAAATCTGGCGGCGTTCTTCCGGTGTGCCTCCGGCCCCATTGGCTTCGAAAGCGGCCTCAATTCCTTGCGGATTTCCGCCCCAACTCATGTTAGCAATGCGCGCGCCATTGGCGGCCATGTAGCCGATGTAGCTTTTCATTGCCGCCGCATCTTTGTGAGACTGTTCGATGGTCGGGATATCGGGAATAGTGCGATAGTCGAAGGTGATGCGGGAGGTCATCAACTTGATCGCGGGATTACCTGCCGCGGCGATGCCAGCGACATGGGTGCCGTGCGTGTAGTTGCCGTAGAGTCCGAGGTTTTCGATGAAACCTTCTACATCTTCAGCGGCGATCTTACTCAGGTATGATCGCAGGTCCGAGGCCTCTGGGCTGTCAATATTGGCTTGGAGATCGAGCAAACCTTTGGTCATGGCGAGTTGATCCGGGTAAGCCGCGAGCTGCGCGTCATCGAGCGGATAGAGCATGTCGGACGACGGATTCGAATGCAGATCAAAAGCGATTCCATTCACGTCATCGACCTTACCGTTTTCATCCGTATCGGAGCCATCGAGATCCTCAGCAGCATTGATCCAAACCTTGCCCATGGGTGCAAAGATAGCGTTATCGATTCCACTATCCCAAATCGCCACGGTGACCGGAGTCAGGTCTTCATTGTCATCGAGCGTCACATTGCGAGCAGCCCAGATGTCCTCCTTCTCCACATGATTCGCGTCGACGTAGCGTTGCATCACGGCCACCCGCTCGGCTTGGAGTGGGTTAAATGCCTCGATCGACGAGCGTCGGGAAACCAGGGCTTGGGCAACATCACCACTCACCGAGCCGGTCTTATCGAGACCGGGCTGAACCTGACTACCGATCAATCCGATCAGTAGGGCATCGGTCACAATTTCGGCGCTGCCTTTGGCACTCTTAATATTATCACCGACGATTTCGTAAGGAAGCGCGTCGATTTTCTCGGCGTAAATCTCGGCGAAGGCCGCACGATAGGCGTCGTCCGACGCGTAGTCCTTGGCGCGGGCCGCAATCACACTCTCCATCAGAATGCCCGTGGTCAGCTTATTGGCCGGCTTGGCTTCCAGGTCACGGACCATCCCCAGCCGCTTGAGAGCGGATTCGTGGTCTCCCTTTTGCAGGTCGATCAGCATGAGTGTGCTGAGGATACCTTGCAGGGTGCTACGGTCCTGGATATCATTCTCGTCGATTAACTTCTCCAAGTCTACCTGC
>CAJXQX010000150.1 GCA_913058185.1 uncultured Verrucomicrobiota bacterium | reverse complement strand
TGAGGCGTAGGGAACATTGTTCACCGTATACACCATCATCAGCACGGTGTAGGTGATTATCACATACCAGAGTTTGGACGAATCACTGAACCCGGTGGGTACCGAAAATGCCGCCCAAAACATCAGTCCAAACGGAATCGCCGACCACACCAGCCACGGTCGGAACTTACCCCACCGATGCGTCGTGCGATCCGCGATTACGCCCATAATCGGGTCGGTGATTGCGTCACTCAGGCGCACCCATAACAGCATAGCGCCCATCGCCGCCGCGCTGATACCGATCGAGTCCACATAGAACGCCGTCGGGAAAAAGATGAACATCTGGAACACGAAGTTCGCCGACGCATCGCCGAAGCTATAACCCGCTTTTTCGCGGAAGGAGAGTTTTACGTTGGTGGGGTCACTCATGGGGTAGGAGTTAAAGCGGGGTGGCCGGAAGTGGGTCGGGCTTTAAGCCCGACTGGATCAAAACGTATAAAAAAGGGGCGTCCAGTGTGGACGCCCCCGGAAGTCTAACAAGAGCTCAACCGTGCAGGTAGGTGTTGAGCAGGTTCTCGAGATACTCTTGGTGCCCGGACTTAAGCTTGGGCTCACCCAGTTTGAAAGCGATCGCCTCGAGGTCTTTGAAACCAATTTTCTTCTTCTCAACCTCTTTACCGAAGCCGGTGTCGAAGCTGCTGTAGCGATTCTTCACGTGGTCGGTGAACTTGCCGTCAGCGAGGAGTTGGCGGGCGAGCTTGAAGGCGAGCGCGTAGGCGTCCATGCCACCGATGTGGGCGTAGAATAGATCCTTTGGATCCGTCGATGGACGACGGAGCTTGGCGTCGAAGTTGAAGCCGCCGCTGCCGAGACCACCGGCACGCAGGATCGAAACCATGGCGAGGGTGAGTTCTTTCACGTCGGTGTTGAACTGGTCGGTATCCCAACCGAGCAACATGTCACCGGAGTTCGCATCGATCGAGCCGAGCATCTTGTGCGCGGCGGCGACTTCAATCTCATGATTGAAGGTGTGGCCGGCGAGCGTCGCGTGGTTGGTCTCGATGTTGAACTTGAAGTGCTTGTCGAGTTTGTAGGTGCGCAGGAAGGCGACCCCCGATGCGACGTCGAAATCGTATTGGTGCTTGGTCGGCTCCTTCGGCTTGGGCTCGATGAGGAACTGCCCCGTAAAGCCAATCTCTTTGGCGTAATCCACCGCCATGTGCAGGAAGCGCGCAAGGTGATCCTGCTCCCGCTTCATGTCGGTATTGAGCAGGGTTTCGTAACCTTCGCGGCCACCCCAGAACACGTAGTTCTCTCCCCCGAGTTCGACGGTGGCTTCCATCGCCTTCTTCACCTGCGCCGCGGCGTAAGCAAATACATGGGAGTCAGGGTTAGTGGCGCCACCGCACATGTAGCGGGGGTTTGAGAATAGGTTAGCCGTGCCCCAGAGTAACTTGATGCCGGTCTCTTTCTGGTGGGCCTTGGCGTGCTTGACGATCGCGTCGAGGTTCTTGTGCGACTGCTTGAGGGTCTTGCCCTCGGGGGCAATGTCGCGATCGTGCCAGCACCAGTAAGGGGCATCGATCTTTTGAAAGAACTCGAAGGCCGCATCCATGCGCGTCTTGGCCACGGCGAGCTCGTTCTTACCTTTTTCCCATGGCCGGGTAATCGTGCCGGGGCCGAACGGATCGGCACCGGTGCCGCGGAAGGAATGCCAGTAAGCGATGCCGAAGCGCATGTGCGCCTTCATCGTCTTGCCGTCGATTACTTCGGCTGAGTTGTAGTGACGGAAGGCCAACGGATTATCCGTGCCTGGACCTTCGAATGGAATCGCGGGAATACCTGCGAAATGGCGTGTCTTCATGATCTGAATAGAGGGTGAGCTAGGAGGGGCCTCGAAAGCAATCGATCATAAACCAGCGCGCAAGATGGACTCTCAACGCACCGACTATACTAACAATTGACTTAAATTGACTTTCGAGAGAATTAAAGAGTGATTAGATCGTCCCCGTCTCGTCAATCCCCTGCCCCATTCTCTTCCCATGCCCGGAAACCGTCGCGTCACCCTTGCAGACATCGCTAAACGCGCAGAAGTCCATGTGACTACCGTTTCACTTGCCCTGCGCAACCACCCTCGCCTGCCCGAGAGGACCCGCAACCGGATCCAGAAACTGGCCAAGGAGATGGAGTATCGTCCCGATCCCGTGCTGCAAGCGCTCGTCGCCTATCGCGGTAAGGTGACGGAACGGCGCAACCCACCCACGTTGGCCTACCTCACCAACTGGGACACCAAACTCGGTTGGCAGCAAACCACCGCACAGCCCGAGTTTTATGAAGGAGCCAAAGCAAAGGCCGAAGAGCTCGGCTTCAAACTCGATCATTTCTGGATGGGTGAGCCGGGCCTTTCCCACAAGCGCATGAGCAAGATTCTCCAAGCGCGCGGCATCACCGGCATCGTCATTGCTTCGCACCGGCGCGCGTCCGACGTCGCGCTACACTTTGACTGGTCTGCCTTCAGTGCGGTGAAGATCGACTATTTCCCGCACCAGCCCGAGCTCCATCAAGTCAACAACGACCAATGTAGTATTATCCGACTCGGCATGGATCACGCCCGCAAACTGGGCTACCGCCGCATCGGCGCGGTGATGCATCGTGGCTGGGATCATGCCGTGGACCACGTGTGGAAGGCCGGCTTTCTCGTCGCTCAATCCATGCAACCGAGGTCCGAGCATGTGCCATTAATGCTGTTCCCCGGACCCGAACCGGTCGAAGCGTGGATGTCCGAAACCAAAAAAGACGAAGTCGCTCCGTTAGCCGAACTCAAGAAGTGGTATGAGAAGCACCGCCCCGAGGTCATCGTGAGTAAACGCTCCTTTATTCAACCCTGCCTCGACGAGATGGGGCTGCGGGTTCCTGAGGACGTGGCCTTGATTGAACTTTTCCTCGAAAACGAAGATGGTTCCGTCGCCGGCGTGCGGCAGAACCACCACGCGGTGGGGGGACTCGCAATCGAAATCCTCGCCGGCCAGCTCCACTATCACAAATTCGGCGTTCCGGAGATTCCCACCCGCACCCAAGTCGAAGGCACCTGGTTCGATGGTGCAACCTGCCCACCGCGCATTGAGATCCCGGAGAAGACGGCGGAACCCAAGGGGGTGAAAAAAGCCTGAGCGCTCGGCCAAAGGTCGGGTCTCTTACTCGTTCTCGTTCTTCGTTCTCGATTCATCTGCCCCTCCCTTCCACCGGCAACTCCACCAATTTCGAGAACGAGAACGATTATGAGAACGATGCTTCAGAGAAATGAGCACCCCGGCCGCGCCCACCACCCCTCTTTCTCTTTATTCCTTATCTTTCCTCCCCTAACACCTGTCTCTTATACACATCTCCGAGCCCACGAGACCGAGGCTGATCT
>CAJXQX010000149.1 GCA_913058185.1 uncultured Verrucomicrobiota bacterium | reverse complement strand
TCGCTGGGCCACGGCAAACCTCAGCCCAAGACTTCCAATCGGGAAATCTATGGTCGATTGGACCTGACCCTCGGGAAACCTAAAGAAACGGCCCTCGACCCCACCGAGGAAGGTGACAGCGAAGAATCCGGCGCCAAGAGCAACCCGTCCACTTTCAAGCCTCTTACTGATGGGCTACCTTACATTGACCGGGCTCTCGTGATTAAAGGCCTGCTCGTGGTGGCGATCGTTGCCGCGTTGATCTCTCTGATCGTATTTGTGGTGAAGATGATTGGTAACTCCAACGAAACCACCGATCCCGTTGATGAGACCACTAATGCCGCCGAAACCGTCACCGTGGATCAAGTCGTGGTTCACGCGCTCGACAATGTGCGCATCAAGGTGGTGGACGAAACGACCGGTGCTGAACTTTTCCAAGGCGACCTCACCCGGGGAGACAATCGTAGTTTCCCCAAGTCGTCCTCGATGCTCCTGACCGCTGATCCGATTCAAAACGTTGAGATCGAGATGAACGACCAACGCTATCCCACTGGTCTCACCGGCCGCGACCGTATCCGTATTCAATAATACGGGTTATCGGGCGTAAGGCGACGAGGGACCCTTTCAACTAGCGGGAGAGACGACCTCCGTGTCGTCCGTATTGAAACAGCGGTTTCGGCAAAACCGCCCTACCTCAACCTGATTCCTGAACTGGTAGGGCGTGCTCGCCGCGCGCGCCATAAACGTTCGCGGTCCAAGCCTTCCTCAAAATCAAACTGTAGCCGAGGTCGCTGACCCCGGTCCGCTTGTCCCACCACACCACTCCTCATGCACCGGGCTCAACCGAACCCGGCTACAACCATACGATACTGAAGATGCCTATCCCAGCAGCGCCGACGGCTGACTTACCGCAACCCGACTGGCTTGCCTAAAACCTCGCGAAGTAGGATCGCACGACGGGCCTGTCGCGGATCGCGCAAAGTCGCTAGAAAGTCTCGTTCGCTCAACTCAGGTATTCGTTTCGCGAATCGACGCTTGGGACGCTTTTGACCAACCCCGGCTTTACGGGCCAGCGCTTCCGCTTCTCGTCGTTTGATTTCAAGTTTAGCTAACTCCTGCTCCATCCGCTGCTGGCGTTCCAGCACGGGATTAACCTCGGGCACGGGAGGCGGCGCTGGAGCTCGCACTGGTGCTGGGGCTTCTGGAATACCCAACATCTCCCGCAATACCGGTGGAAGTTGTGGTTGTTCTGGGACGTTAGGATCGTAGTCGGGTCTCTCCGGCTCGGAAGACTCCATCGTTGAAGGGGTCTGGCCTCTTTGGCGCTGCTCCCGCTTGCGACGGATCTCTTCACGCAAGCGGCGGTTCCGCTCAAGTTGTTCGATGTCGACATTATCCCGACCCGACTGGTTGGTCGGCGACGAGTCGTTCTTCTCTTCCTTGAGCCCACTCAACCAGCGAGCGATCGCCGATCCAATGATGGCGATGATGATAATGTTATCGAAGATCCAATCCATGGGAATCTATTCAGAGTTGATCAAGAACGGGGACTACGAAGCTGGCTTATCGTCGTCCGGGTCACCGATTGAACTACGCATCCCGGTGTCCGCTTTGATATTCTCCATTTTGTAGTAGTCCATAATACCCAGATTACCTTTGCGGAACGCCTCAGCCATCGCCCGGGGCACCTCGGCCTCGGCCTCGACCACCTTGGCGCGCATTTCTTCGACTCGAGCCTTCATCTCCTGCTCGACCGCCACCGCGGCAGCCCGTCGAATTTCCGCCTGAGCCTGCGCGATCTTTTTATTCGCTTCAGCTTGGGCCTCCTGCAGTTTCGCGCCGACGTTCTCACCGATATCGACGTCGGCAATATCGATGGAAAGAATTTCAAAAGCCGACCCCACATCGAGGCCACGCTTCAATACCATCTTAGAAATGGTGTCCGGCGATTCCAACACGACCTTGTAGGTGTCGGACGAACCGATGGTCGTCACGATACCTTCACCTACTCGGGCGATAATCGTTTCTTCCTTTGCACCACCGACGAACCGATCGAGGTTCGTGCGAACGGTTACACGGGCCCGAACTTTCACCTGGATACCATCCTTGGCCACACCATCAATCGTGGTCCGTCCACCTTCTGGATTCGGACAATCGATCACTTTGGGATCAACCGAAGTGCGCACCGCTTCCACCACACTCTTCCCGGAACCCTTGGTCGCGAGGTCGATCGCACAGGCCCGATCCCAATCGAGTTCGATGTTGGCCTTCTTGGCCGCAATCAAAGCGTGCACTGTCTGCACGACATTACCGCCGGCCAGAAAGTGAGCCTCAGTGTCGTCGATGGTGATATCAATGCCCGCTTTTTTTGCGGTAATCCGCGTGTCGACAATTAAGCCGTAGGGCACTTGGCGCAAGCGCATCGCGACCAAGCTGGCGAAGCCAACATAGGCGCCAGCGAGCCAAGCCCGCAGCCATACGCTGAAGAACGAAAATACGATGCCAAAAACGACAAGCCCGGCGATAGCCGCCGCGATGATAAGAACTAGGGTGAGATCCATAACTAAATTATTCCGGTTTGGAGGTTACAATTAATCTGAAATTATCGGTGCCGACAACCTGAACCGGTATACCGGCTTCGAGGAATCCGGAACGAGAAAAAGCCTCGTGCCGCTTGCCGTCGATTTCGATATAACCCGAAGGGCCTAACGGGGTGAGCGTGATTCCTTCCGACCCGACATAATCCTTGTCCCGAATCGGTGAGGAAACTCCATCGACGGCTGCCGTCAAAAAGAGACGCCGGCCAAAAGTGGTTTTTGGCAAAATTTTAATTTCAAAATACAGCATTCCCACGAGCATCGCGACCGCAATCGCGGAGGCGACCAGTCCGCCTGAAACTCCGAAATCGATAAATGCCAGAGCCGAACCCGCCAGCATCGCCAGCCCCGCCAACACCCCGAGGATGCCTCCGGGGATAAAGACCTCGAAGCCCATCAAAATGACTCCCACGACAAAAAGGGTAGCGATCAAGGTCATGCTTCGTCCTCCTCTATGGGTCTCACCAAAAGATTAAATCCATCGCGACCGAACACCCGCACTCGCGCGCCTTTTTCGACTGATCCCACCGCAATCTTGGCGTCATACCACTGACCGTTAATCGACACCTGTCCGCTCGGAAAAAGATCCGTGGTCGCTTCGCCCACTTCACCCAACAGCGCATCTTCAGCTTGAGCATGTGCCGCCAAGCTGACCTGCGCTCCATCCCCGACCGCCGTGCTGAGCACCATTCGATCCCAGAACCAGCCTTTCGGCAAAAACCTTAAAACTACGAAACCGCCTACCACCGCGATTATCAGGCCCATCGCCACATTTATCACTGGTTGAATTAAGAGATCTCCCGAAAGGGAAAGCGGCTCATTCGGCCAGTAATCTACC
>CAJXQX010000148.1 GCA_913058185.1 uncultured Verrucomicrobiota bacterium | reverse complement strand
AATATGATCAGCCGGAAGTAATGTCTCACCCCTAAGAGACGTGATTGCACCGAGCGGGGTTACAAAAAAGACCGACCCGTGAAAACGGACGAAGTGTTGGGCGGTTCGGTCGTCGTCATGAGTAGTAGGCGCAAATTGAGCGGAGGTTGGGTTTTGTCCGTAACCTTCCCAGCGAGATGCTGATTTGGCCACAGAAGGCACAAAAACGGTCTACTGGTTCCAAATGAACTTCTTAAATTCAATTTTAGGGGAACCGAAGTTGATCAACATTGCGTGTTCTAGATCGGCCGCTCTGAGGTAGCCCAAGCCTTGGGCGGTGTGCTCGGAGCAAAGTTGAGACACTGCTTTCAGTTCCAAGATGAGTTCTCCTTCGATCAATAAATCCGCAAAGAATTCTCCCACGACGGTATTGTCTTTATCTCTCACTTCCAGCGGAACCTGTTGATCCACTTTTAGGTCGCTTCGCTTCAGTCGGTTGCGCAACGAGTTCTCGTAGACTTTCTCAGCATGCCCGTGCCGAAAGAAACGATGAATGGAAAAACTCGTTTCCCGGACTATCGCGCAAAGCGCCTTTATTTCTGATTCATTCATGTGCTTTTTGTGCCTTCTGTGGCCAAATCTAGAACGCGGTAGAGCGGCTGATTCTTTCAAGCGATTGGGGTTCGGACACAAAAAATCCGGCCCACGGAGGCGGGACGATTTTTTGAAAATTTGAGCTGAGTTACGAGACTAGCGCATCTTGGCGAAGGTGGCTTTGAGCAGGTCTTTGTCGCTGGCGTTGCCGGCTTTGGCTTGGGCCTTCGTGTTGAGAGCGTCTTCCATCGCGTTCTTGGTCGGACGAATAACTTCGTAGTAAACTCCGAAACGGCCGGGCCAAGGTTCACTGGCGAGGCTCATCGCGGCGGTGAGGTCGGTCTTGTCGTGTTCTTCTTCATCAATCGTCACGAACTCGCCACCTTTGCGGGGAATACTGGAATCGAAGGCACCGGGGAAGAATTCGATACACTCGGAAAGGATCTCAATGACGGCGAAACCGGGGTGTTCGGCAGCGCGTTTCATCATCTCCACCATGTGTTTGACCTGGGTCGCGTGGCTGCGGGCTACGAACGTTGCGCCACTGTTGACCAGCTTGCGCATGGGATTGATCGGCTGGTCAATCGCGCCCCAAGGATCGGTCTTACTCTTGAAACCCTCAGGGGAAGTGGGGGAAGTCTGTTTCTTGGTCAGGCCATAGACTTGATTGTCCATGATGACGTAGCTCAGATCGACATTCTTGCGGGCCACGTGGTCGAGGTGATTACCGCCGATGGAGAATCCATCGCCGTCACCGCCGAAGACGAAAACCTTTAGGTCAGGTCGGCTGAGGGAGATACCGGCCGAGAACGGCACGGACCGGCCGTGAATGAAGTGCCCGCCGTGAGTGTTGACGAAGTAAGGGAAGCGGGAGGAGCAACCGATACCCGCCATCGTGACGATTTTCTCGTGTGGGTAGTTGAGCTGTTCGAGCGCTCGGTAGAACGATGCGAGCACCGCGAAGTCACCGCAACCGGGACACCACGTAGGGTGATCGGCGACTAGGGCTTTCTTAGTGAGCTTGGGTTGGTCCGGAGTAGGGGCGGGAGCAGTGGCAGTGGGCATGGCGTTTTTTGTTTGAAAATTTGAAAACTGAAAGATTCGGTCGAGTCAGCCGTCTGGATATTCGGAGGCGTTTACGCTGCGAGCGCCGGAGAGCTCTTCGACTCCCTTGAGGATTTCACTCACCTTGAAGGCGAGTCCATCGGTCTTGGTGATGCTACGGATCGCGGGGTTGGCGTAACGAGCTCGCAATAAGGTAGCGAGCTGGCCGTAGCCGTAGAGACCACGGTCATTCATCTCGATCACGTAGATTTGGCGGAAGCGGGAGAAAATCCGTTCCAACTCAGGAGGTAGAGGATGGATGTGTCGGATGTGAACATGGCCAATCTTCATGCCCTGTGCCTGGCCGCGAATGACGGCTTCGCGAATCGGACCATAGGTCGAACCCCAGCCGATGAGGAGCACATCGCCTGATTCCTCACCATGGATTTCGGGGCGGGGGAGTTTCTTCGCCAAGGCGCGCAGTTTGTCGCGACGCTTCGCGGTCATCTTCATGTGCAACGCAGGGTTGCCGGTCGGATGTCCGTGCTCGTCGTGCTCGAGACCGGTGACGGTCGGGTAAGGAGCGCCTTCGATCTTGGTGCCGGGAGCGGCGTGGCGCGTGAGTTCATCCATCGGGTAAGGTTTGAAGTCCTCTCCGCGGGGAGTGAGGTCCACCGTGGGGTCGACCATGATCTCGTCGACGTTGGGCTCATCGAAAGCTTCGATGCGGGAAGCCAGAGCTTGGTCGGTCAGGATGATGACCGGAGTCGAATATTCACGGGCGAGGCGAGCGGCTTCGATGGCAATGTAGAAACAATCTTCCACGTCCTGCGGTGCGATAATGATCCGAGGGGTGTCACCGTGGCTGCCGTAGATGGCCTGCATCAAGTCACTTTGCTCGACATTGGTAGGCAGACCGGTCGAGGGACCACCGCGTTGCACATTCACCACGATGAGCGGGAGCTCGGCCATGGTCGCCCAGCCGAGGGCCTCCATTTTTAGAGATAAGCCGGGACCTGAACTGCCGGTTACGGCGAGGTGCCCGGAGTAGGCCATACCGATTGCGTAGGAAACAGCGGCCAACTCGTCCTCGGCCTGCACGAATACCCCGCCGTATTTCTGTAGCTCAATGCGGAGGCTTTCCATGATGGTAGACCATGGGGTGATCGGATAGCCGGCACCGTAGCGAACCCCACCCGCGAGCAGTCCCATGGTGAGGGCGGAGTTGCCGTCGGTCGTGATCTGAGGGTGACCGTTGTCGTCCTCGGCGGGCTTCAACTTGAAATACATGTCCCGGATGTTGTCGGCGGGCCAGGCGTAGCCGGCGTCGAAGGCCAACATCGTGTTGCGGATCACGTCTTCGCCGAATTTACCGAACTTCTCGGTGATGAGCTTAGTCATCTTAGCGACTTCGAGGTCAAAGAGGCGGCAAAGCAGCCCAAGCACGAAGATGTTTTTGCCCTTTTCCTTGGCCGAACCACCGACCGATTCGATGGTGGCGCTGGTGATCGGCACTCCGACCGAGAGACAGTCGATCTCACTCGTATCGGGAGCGAGGTGGTCGCTGTCGTAGATCAGCACGCCGCCTTTGCGCAACGAACTGATGTGGTCCTTGTAACTGTGATCGTAGAACGCGATGAGGAAGTCGGCCTCATCACCTGAGCTGAGGATGTCCCCGGTGCCCATGCGAACTTGGAAAATTGACGGTCCTCCCGAGATCGTGGACGGGATCGTCATGTAAGTCATGACGTCCTGAGCACTGCGGCCAGCGAGTCGGGCTAAAAAAGCTCCGATCGTCTGAATACCATCTTGGGAGTTGCCAGCCATGCGGATGACAACGTCGTTAAAAGACTTAGCGGCACTTTCTGATGCGGAAGCATCTTGCGGTGAATCGGGCAGATTTGGGCTAACCATGTATTAGGGGAATTGCGGGGGATGAAGGTGACTCCATTCGCCGAGGTCAACGGACTGTTTCATAC
>CAJXQX010000147.1 GCA_913058185.1 uncultured Verrucomicrobiota bacterium | reverse complement strand
GTTATGAGATGGTCGTTTGACGGAATGATCCGGACATAGGTAACACTTAGTCCAAGGACACGGGTTACACTTTTGAGGTTGGAGTTAGGGGTTATCTTTGGCAAGGGGGATTAGATCCGGGGGAACCATGTAGGCCGCAGGCCGGAATGGTTCCGAGTTGGACGCGTGGTTCTTGGCGGAATCATTTCACCAAGCTCAGGGCCGCCACCGATTGGCGACTCACGGTATTGGGCATCGCCGGATTTACCGCCATGGTGGTGCTGTCCGGTCTGCTGTTTCTCGCCATCCCACGTTTCGAGATTCAGAGCAGTTTGTTCCTCGATCAGCTGATCACGCGCAGCACCAAGTCGGGCTTTTCGGAAAACATTCGATTCGGGGATGTGACGTCGATCACCGAGGATAACAGCTTGGCCTTCGTGGTCGATATTACGGATTCGTCCACTTTCCCGAGTTCACCCTACTGGCGCATGGTGGTACTCGATGAATACACCGGAGAAGGCTTCAAACTCTCCACCGAATACAAGCGCAGACTCAACGGATTTCGCGTGCCCCGGCGGCGCATCAATGGCACTCAAACTAAACCTGACTACTTGGCGCCCACCTGGACGATCTACATGGGGCCCGGCATCAGCCGTTACCTCCCGATCACCGGAGATTTTTATTGGATGGGGTTTCAGGAGCCCACCAACTTCGCGTTTAACAAAGAACTTCGCGTCGTCGCATTGCAGCGTGAACCGGTCAAAATGTTTGCTTACGAAACATGGAATATGGGCACAAGCGACACCCTTTACGGTGCCTCCTTCGCACTCGCTCGGCGGGACGACCCGAACGTCGGAGCAAATTTCTTAGCCCTACCTGAGAACGAAACCGATCGCACCCGCCTCACCGCTGTCCTCCGCCAGATCTTGCCCGATGGCAAGACCACCGATGTACGAGAATTCGGATTCGCCACGCTTAAATGGTTGGGCGGTATGCACCCCTACTCGCTGTCCAGTGCGGTGCCCGGGGGCGATGGCGATACCTTGGTGCGTTGGCTCGAATCGGAGGCCGCCGGGCACTGCGAATTTTTCGCCGGCTCATTTGTATTACTCGCCCGTTCTGCCGGAATTCCGGCGCGGATTGTGACCGGTTTCCGTGGCGGACGTTGGAATGATTTCAGCAACAGCTTCATGGTGCGAAACTCCAACGCTCACGCTTGGGCCGAGATTTTTGATGAAGCTTCGAGCTCGTGGATTCGTTTCGACCCCACGCCGGGAAATTATATTGATGCTTCTTTTCTCAACGATCCCAACAACCTCGGGGCAAATGCCGCCGCGCGGGACGGCAGCTGGACGGCCCGACTCGATAGCCTGCGCGTCTTCTGGTATCGCCGCATCGTCAATTTCGACACCGAATCTCAAGTAGAACTCGTCTCCACCACGAAGAAGTTCTTTCAAACCAAATGGAAATCCGTCGTCGATTGGAGCGACACCAAAATCACCGGAGTGCGCGATTGATTCAAACAACCTTGGGACACCTCTCGGTTGGCTCTCATCGGTGCGACCACCACGTCCGTTGTCTTTCTCTTCTGGGGCTGGCAAAAATTTGGCCGGCGTTGGTGGCTAGCACTCCGACGCAGCACCAACCGCCGCTCCGACCATGATCCCATTCGGCGCGAAGCCTCCCGTTGGCTCCGGCGCGAAGCCAAACGGCCCACGTTCAAATGGCCTACGGAGATGCAAGCTGAGCTACTGCGGCTGCGCTTCGGTAGTTCCGAAACGTGGCCCGACCCCGACTCTGTGTTTCGAGCTGCAAAATCCGCTTGGCGGTCGACCTGAAGCTCCGCCTCTAATAGGCATTCGATGATTGCGAAAATGCGTCAGAAATGCTTCTGTTTCCTTCCACCCAACTGGAGGATTCCATGAATACCACCCGCTTTCGCAGATACGCTATTTTAGCACTGTTCGCATGTCTTTGGACCGCAACGATGTGGGGGAAGCGTACAGATGAATCGGCCATAAAAATCACGATCGAACCGCTTTATCCCGTCGAACTGTCACTACAGGAAATAGATAAAGGGAGCGCCGAATTCATCCTCGCGGTTGATAACGAAGGCACGCTGCGCGATTACATTTTGGTGAAGGCATCTCATCCGCTTTTCGGTCAAGCCGTCGACCGAGTGCTGCCCTCTTGGGAATTCCTCCCGGTCCTTATCGACGGGAAGCGGGTCAACGCCATGCATCGAGTCACCATAAACTTCCGTAGCTCCGGCGTGTTTGTCGTCGGCGTCGATAGTGTGAGCGCGATCAAAGATAGCCGCATCAGAACGATCGGAGGTTCATCGAATAATCGCGAATACCATGTTCCACAGCTACCCGAACTGGATTCGGCGCCCGAACCTCTGCAAGTCGTGCATCCCTCGATCTTCAATTCGGAGGCGATTTCCGAAGAAGGTCTTCGAATCGTGTATAATTTTTTCATCGATCAGGAAGGCCGCGTTCGGATTCCCTGGATCGACGAGCAGGAGTTCCAGCATGTCGACGATCGGATTCTTGATGCGACCTATGATGCCTTGATGCAGTGGGAATTCACCCCCCCGACCATCAATGGCGAAAAGGTGGTGGCTCAAGTGTCGCAGCCATTCTGGTTCAATTCCTCAAAAACCAGTTTGGTCGACCGCCTTTGAATAGGCCTGATTCTGCTTTCGATTCAGCTACTCGAGCAAACCAGATCAAAAGCGGTCGCAAGATCGGCGTCTTTCGCGGTTATTTTGTTGCCTGCGCTGTGAGTGTTCAGTCGCACCTCGACCCGGTTGTATACGTTTGACCATTCCGGGTGATGGTTTCGGGCCTCAGCCTCGAATCCAGCCCGGACCATAAAAGCCAAGGCGGCTTTGAAATCGGCAAAGGTGTAGATTTTTACCAAATGATCCCCGTCGCGGGCCCAATCTGAAAGTTGTCCAAGAGCCTGATCAATCTGAGTGTCTGTCAGTGGAGAATCATTCATGAGGCAAACCTACCCCTTTCCCTCAACGGGTCAAAACCCATAATCAATCGTAGGGTCTCAACTGGTCGCGTTGCGGCCTTGTCAAAGCGATGTCGGGCTACCTAACTTGCGCCCACTCCTGTATGGCAGATCCCGCATTCGCTCACGTCCCCCGTCACGTCGCCATCATCATGGATGGTAATGGTCGTTGGGCAAAGAAGCGAGGACTCCCTCGAATCGAGGGGCACCAACGCGGGGTGGAAACGGTGCGTCGCACCATCGAAACCGCCCGCGACTTCGGAATCGAATACCTCACCCTCTATGCGTTCTCCGTCGAAAACTGGCTCAGACCCGAGGAGGAAGTCGGCGCACTGATGGGTTTATTGGAGTTTTTCCTCAAACGGGAGACGGCCACGCTGATTAAAAACAAAGTCCGCCTCCGCACCATCGGCCGCACCGCAGACCTGCCTCCCAAAGTTCAGCGCGAACTCGAACGGACCATCGCCGCAACGGCTGACTTCACCGAACACACGCTCGTGCTCGCCCTCAATTACGGATCCCGCACCGAAGTGCTCGATGCCGCTCGATCCTACGCGGAGGCGACCGCGGCCGGTAAAGTAGACCCCGACGACACCTCCTGGGAGACCTTCGCCAGTCATCTCTACACTGCTGACATCCCCGACCCGGATCTGGTGATCCGCACATCCGGAG
>CAJXQX010000146.1 GCA_913058185.1 uncultured Verrucomicrobiota bacterium | reverse complement strand
AGTTTGTACAATGAAATTTCAATTTGTGCATAAAATTGCATTGACGAAGCAAGATCTATGCACATCTATGCAACCAATACCGAATCTTTCCCGATTCTGCAAAGCAAACTCCCCATAACCCCATGAACTCCCATTGGAACCTCCGCCACCTCGTGGCGACTGCCAGCTTACTGCTGGTTCCGGTGCTTTCTGCGCAGCAGACTGACACCCCCACCGAAGACGATGTCATCGAATTGTCTCCGTTCACCGTCGATACCACCCAAGACAAAGGTTATCGCGCGACCAATTCCGTCACTGGCTCACGTCTAAACACGTTGATCAAAGATATCCCGATGCCGATCGAGGTGATCACTGAGCAGTTCGTGAAGGACACGGGTTCTTCAGATCTCCGTGAATCCCTGCGTTACAGCGCGGGTATCATTCTTAAGTCCCAAAACGACGCCGGCCAGGGCAATACCTTCGTGAATGAAGGCGGAGTGCATAGCAGCGAAGGAGCCACCGCCGCGAAAACCCAGACAACGATTAAGATGCGCGGTTTCATCACCGACTCGGTGCTCCGCGATGGTTTCCGCCGTCAGCATGCGACTGATTCCGCCAACATCGGACGTATCGAAGTGGTGCGGGGTCCGGCAGCGTTGCTCTACGGTATAGGCAACTTCGGTGGCATTGTGAATTACATGCCTAAGCGTCCTCTTGACGAGGATCGCCACGAAGTCTCCGTTGCAACCGGCACGCACGGTTACCGCCGCGCCGCTTTTGACTCCAACTACTCTTTCAATGGTTCCGACAAGCTTGGCTTCCGCATGACGGGTGCCGTGCAGACCGGTGGTGACTACACGGATCTCAAGAACTCCGACAAGTTCTTCATCGCTCCAGTTGTGGTCTACAAGCCTTGGGAAAATACCACGCTCACCTTTGACGTCGAGTATGGTGAGGAAGAAATAACCGGCACGGGTTTCCAAAGTGTGCGGGCCCGCGCCGACGTTCCCGCTGATCAGCAGGATCGCCTCGAGCGCGCCGGCTTCCTCGATTTTGCCGGTGAGGATCGCCGCACCTTCCGGTGGTCCGGACCGGACACTCACGTCGAGGCGAAGGCTAGCAATATTCTGTTCAAGATCGATCAAAAATTGGCCGAGAATTTGTATTTGGTTGCTGGTTATAACAAGTCGTTCTCCCGCTTCTCCGGCCTCGACGTCGGTGGCGCCCTTCAAGTCGGCGTGGGCCCGACCTCCCAACGCGGCACGATCAACGTTCTAGCGCTCTCGCCGGATGATCTGGCGTTCCAAGGCGGTTCCCTCAGTAATGTCACCTTCCAATACCAATGGTCGGATTACTACGAGACCACTGACCGCGAACAAATTCGCGCGGAGCTCACCTACAACTTCGACACCTTGCCTGAGTCCAAGTGGCTCAGCATGAACCACAACATCCTCGCCGGTTACTCTGACGAGTATTCGGACAAGAAGCGCCGTTTCGACCAAACGCTTCCAGGCACGAACAACTATCGCAACCCAGCCAACTCGGAATACATCCGTTTCGGTCAACAAGGTGATGGATCGCCCGATGCCGCTATGGGTCGGATCAACGACACTCGTAACGAAGCCTGGAACGAAGGTCTCTACGCTGTCTATCAAGGCACCTGGTTGGATGACCGTCTCACCATCGTTGGTGGTATCCGTCGTGACTCCAACGACAACAGCGTCGGCACCATCGACGCCATTACGCCGGCCAACAGCTCGCAAATTGACCGCGATGAGCAGAGCAAAAACACCAGCCAGATTGGCGTGAGTTACCAGCTCAACCGCAACATCTCCGTCTTCGCCCTCGAGGCCGAGGGACTCGTGCCCAACTTTGACGGACTGCGTGATGGTTCCGGCACCCCGATTGATGCCACGGTTGCCAAGAGTGAGGAATATGGCGTCAAGCTCGACCTCTTCAACGGCAAGCTCTCCGGCACAGTCTCCGCTTTCAATATCAAGCGCACGGGAACGCCTTACCATTACTGGTGGTCCCCGGCTCCAGGGAAGAATCAATTCGATGCCTCCAAGCCGATCACTTACCTCGTGCAGGGTGCGAATCCCGAGCCCGGTAACGCTGACTGGGCGGTCGCACAGCAAAATGCTGTCACCGAATGGAACGCCGCCAAGGCCGCCAACGCTGCTTATCAACAAGATGGGAAGTGGTATCTTAACGCTTCCACGCAGTCCGGTGCCGCTTACATGGACAAGGTTTACGCCAACGTCGCTGCCGGCCAAGGCTGGCCCGGATGGTATTTCGATATCGATGATCCCAACGTGAACATCGCGAGCATGGACCGCGCCGCTCCTGACCGTGGCACTTACCAAGCCTTCAGCAGTGGTGATGACGAGTCCAAGGGCTACGACTTCCAACTGCTATGGTCACCGTCCGAACGTTTTCAGATGCTCCTCACCTACTCGCATCTCGAGCGTCGTACGCTCAACGTCGGTAAATTCCCTGAGCATCCTGCATCCGAAGATCGTTGGGCCAACTGGTATTTCCCTGATGGCAGCTGGGGCCTGAGTGGCTTCCCGCTCGATGAGGCTTATTCGAGTCCTTACGATTCGTCCTCTTGGACCGGCGCCGGCTACATCGGAATCGGATCCGACGATGACACTCCCGAAGACGCCGCCGCGTTCTGGGCGACCTACAAGTTCGCTGAGGATGGCCCTTGGGCTGGCTTGACCTTCGGTCTCGGTGGTCAATACGAGTCCGAGCGTGAATTCATCAGTGCCCGCACGGATGGTTCTGGTCAGTTACAGGTCGATGCCAATGGCAACCCGATCGCGCTCTACACCGACCCGCGGACCAACATCGATGCGATGATCAGTTACAACTTTGACTTCATGGAACGCGAAAGCCGCATCCAACTCAACGTGAACAACCTCATGGATGATCGCGATCAGTATGGACTTGGTTTCGCCGGTGGCATCTCAGCCCGGCTCGAATTTGGAATGGTATTCTAATCTTGGTTACCCCCACCTTCGGGTGATTAAACCGGTTCGCTAACGCGGGCCGGTTTTTTTGTGCCCACGAGCCAAGGGGAGTGGGACCAGGATAATTATTTAACCGTAAACGATTCTCCAATAAGGTAGGGACGGACCGCTGGACCGTCCGCAACTACCTCTAAGAAGGCCAGATATTCATCCGTCCCAACCTGGGAGAAATATGGGCCTGCCAAGCAGCTGTCTCTCTTACCCTGCGGATGGCCCAACGGTCCGTCCCTACCTTAGAACACCTAGCGATCGACCCCTTTGGGTTCATCAAGAGTATTAACCTGTTTCCATCCCGGTGGGAAGGTGGGGTGGTATCGCCGAGACCGCGGGTCTCAACCGGTTGGGCTCAAATCAGTATCGTCTATGCGACGAAGAAGGGGAAATTGGCTGCGGTGCCACCACCCTGGCCATCCCGGACAAATACGAAGACGCGGTAGCCTCCCGATTTATCAGGAGATTGAATTCGGGCATGCGTTCCGTTGTTCTCCAAGATGCAATCGGGAATAACGGGTGGGGTGGTTTCTGGGTCTCCACCTGATCTCCGATCGTTGGTCTCGGCCACAACGTGCCACTCGAACTCCAAGACTGATTGATTCGGGTGCTGGCACTCCACCCCTACTTCGTAGGTCGAACCGGGAGAAACGCTTTGTTCCCGCAATACGCTGGTCAGTGCAGTGATTATTGGTGAGCATAGTTCAGGTTCGTTCCCCGACCAAATGCGATGCATTATATC
>CAJXQX010000145.1 GCA_913058185.1 uncultured Verrucomicrobiota bacterium | reverse complement strand
ATCGTCAACTCAGGGCATGATTCTGGCTCTTCGCCAAACAGGCCTGATCAAGAAAAAGTTCCTGGTCGGCTTCGACACCTCTTCTTTTCTGCTCTCCGCCCTCAAACGAGGTGACGTCAAGGCATTGGTCGCCCAAAATCCAACCCGCATGGGTTACCTCGGCGTTAAAACTGCGCTCGATTTTCTACGGGGCAACGAAATCGAACCCATGATCGATACGGGTTGTGTTCTCGTGACCAAAGCCAACATGGACACCCCTGACGTGCAGGCCGTGCTTGGCGGAAACTGATCGCCGACTTTCCGGCTATGTCGCCTCTCCTCGAACTTCGCGGGATAACCAAACACTTCGGTGCTACCATTGCACTCGGTGGGGTAAATCTGAGTGTCACACCCGGCGAGGTTCATGCCCTCGTCGGCGAAAACGGAGCCGGGAAAAGCACCCTCATGAAAGTGCTCGCGGGTATCCACCAGCCGGATGCCGGAACCCTCATACTCAACGGCCAAGCCTTCGCCCCGCGTGGTCCATCCGATGCTCGCGGCGCCGGTATTATGATGGTGAATCAAGAGCTCGCAATCGCTCCCCACCTTACCGTCTCTGGCAATATCATGCTCGGCGCCGAACCGACACGGGGTCCATTCCTCAACCAAACCGAAATCAATCAACGCGCCACCGCCGCCCTGACCGAACTCGGTCGACCCGACATCGCGCTCGATAAACCGGCCGGCCACCTCGGTATTGCCGAACAACAACTCCTCGAAATCGCCCGCGCCCTCGCCGTGGGTTGCCGCGTCCTCGTGCTGGACGAACCTACCAGCAGCCTAACGGCGGCCGACACCGCGAAGCTCTTCACTCTAATCCGGCGACTGCGCGACCAAGGCACCGCCATCGTCTACATCTCCCATTTTCTGGAGGAGGTTCAAGCCCTCTCCGACCGGTGCACCGTTCTACGCGATGGCGTGACCGTCGCCAGCGCTCCTACCGCCGAACTCTCCACCGAAGCCATCGTGAACCACATGGTGGGACGACAAGTCGACGAACTCTATCACCGCTCGTCCCGCACTCCCGGCGAGATTGTGCTCGAATCCAACGAGCTCTCCAGCCCGCCCAATCTGCTCTCCGCCACCCTGCAACTTCGTCGCGGCGAGGTGCTCGGGCTAGCGGGACTCATCGGCGCAGGTCGCAGCGATTTACTCCAAACCATTTTTGGTCTCTCTCCCATCAAATCAGGTGACCTGAGAGTCGCATCATTCTCCGGCAAACCCTCCCCCCTCCGCGCGTGGCACAAAGGCATCGGCTACCTCAGTGAAGACCGTAAAACCGAGGGACTCGCCCTCGATCTCTCCCTGGAGGAAAACCTCACCCTGCCACGCCTACCCTCCATCCTTAAACCCTCTACCCTCGCGAAGGAAACCGGCCACTGGTTGGAGAAACTGGGTGTCCGCGCCGCCGGTCCCACTCAAGCTATCGGCGAACTCTCCGGCGGTAATCAACAGAAGATCGCCTTTGGCCGCCTGTTGCGTAATGACGCCGAGATCCTTCTTCTCGATGAACCCACTCGCGGTATCGACATCGGTGCCAAACAAACCCTTTACCGCCTTATCGACGAACTCGCCGTTCAAGGTAAAGCCGTCCTGCTCGTCAGCAGTTACCTCCCTGAACTCCTCGGCACTTGTGATCGCATAGCGGTGATGTGTCGCGGCACCCTCGGCCCTGCCCGTCCCGTCGCGGAATGGACCGAACATTCCATCATGCTCGCTGCCACCGGCGCCACCGAAGACGCCGCCTAAACCTCCCTTTTCTGTGCTCGCCAAAATCCGTAATTCTCTCTCTCAAGTTGGCCCCCTCATCGGGCTCATCGCGATCTCCGCGCTATTCGCTTCATTGCGCTGGGAGACCTTCGTGTCGTGGGACAACTTCGCGATCATGCTCCAGCAGACATCTGTGATCGGCATCGCGGCATTGGGCATGACCATGGTCATCATCGCGGGAGGCATCGATCTCTCGGTGGGTTCCA
Source organism: uncultured Verrucomicrobiota bacterium (assembly GCA_913058185.1). GTDB lineage: Bacteria > Verrucomicrobiota > Verrucomicrobiia > Opitutales > Opitutaceae > Actomonas. The sequence continues at coordinate 2,112 of CAJXQX010000145.1, read as the reverse complement.
TTATTGCCGTGGGCACGATCGTGATCGCCCTGCTCATCCAGGCGGGTTGGCCGCCTCTTGCAGCGGCGATCGCAGGAATCGGTGCCTGCTCTTTCTGCGGCGTGCTGTCGGGCTTACTCATCACCAAACTTCGCCTGCTACCCTTTGTGGTAACGCTCGGCATGATGGGCGCCCTGCGCGGCGCGGCCAAAGGTTTAGCGGGACAACAACCCATTTACCCAGACGAAGAAACGTGGCTCAACAGCCTGATGCAGCTCGGCGAGCAGGGAACCCTGCCCAGCGGCGTTTGGCTCATGCTGGGATTCGCCGTCTTGGTGGCTGCCGTGCTTAAGTTCACCAAGTTCGGACGTCACCTTTTTGCCGTCGGATCCAACGAACTGACCGCCCGTCTCTGCGGCGTGCCCGTCGAACGAGTGAAAATCTGCGTCTACGCTCTCGGTGCCGCTTTCGCAGGGCTCGGTGCCGTGCTCCAATTTGGCTATCTTACGGGAGGTGATCCTACCACAGCGGTTGGTTTGGAACTCAACATCATCGCCGCTGTCGTGATCGGGGGCGCTAGCCTCAACGGCGGCCAAGGCACCGTAACCGGCACGCTGGTAGGTGCGCTCATCATGAGCGTCGTGGCCAACGGCTGCACCAAACTCGGTCTCCCCAACTGGGTGCAGGAGATCGTGACCGGCGTCATCATCGTGGCGGCTGTTTCTCTGGATGCGCTCCGTCACCGCGGCTCCAAAACCTGATAATTTTCCGACCATAGTTCGGAAAATGACCCACCTCGGACGCGAAAAGACACAAACGCACTTGAGGCGACCGGCTTTTGACGCTCTGGATATCGATAACCATGAGCGAACCTTCTGTTGAAAATGTAGTTATTGTTGGCACCGGCTGCGCGGGACTCACCGCCGCCATCTATACCGCCCGCGCCAATCTTAATCCTCTTGTCCTCGAAGGTGGGCAACCTGGTGGCCAACTCACCACCACCTCCGAGGTGGAAAACTTCCCCGGTTTCCCCGAGGGCATCGACGGCTTTATGATGATGGACAACCTGCGCAAGCAGGCCACCCGCTTTGGCACTCGGTTCCAATCGACGCTCGTCACCGAGGTCGATTTCACCAGCACCCCACGGAAGCTCATCTGCGGCGGTAAGACTATTCTCGCCAACTCCGTCATCATCGCGACTGGCGCCTCCCCGCGTATGACCGGTATTCCCGGTGAGAAAGAACTCTTTGGCGGTAAAGGTGTGACCACCTGCGCAACCTGCGACGGAGCTTTCTACCGCAACATGGATGTCGCGGTCATCGGTGGTGGCGACAGCGCCGCCGAAGAAGCCCTCTTCCTCACGCGTTTTTGCAGCAAGGTCTACTTAGTCCATCGCCGCGATTCTCTCCGGGCCTCCAAGATCATGGCCGACCGGGCCACCTCACATGAAAAGATCGAGATGGTCTGGAACAGCTCACCCGTCGCCGTCGATGGTGTCGAAGAAGGTGCGGTCAGCGGTCTGCGGGTCAAAAACACTCAAACCGGCGAGGAATCTACGTTGGATATCAAGGGGCTCTTCGTCGCGATCGGCCATGTGCCCAATACCGGCCCGTTCGCACCGCCGCTCGATACCGACGAAAACGGTTACTTCAAACCGGCCCCCAACTCCCAGGTGCAAACCAACGTGCCCGGCGTCTACGTCGCGGGTGATTGCGCCGATCACGTCTACCGCCAAGCCATCACCGCTGCCGGCATGGGCTGCCAAGCCGCCATCGAAGTTGAGCGCTGGCTGGCGGACCAGGAGTAAACGCCCCTCCACCACGGACCGGACAGAGCCGGTCCCTCCCGGGCGGGACGACCTCCGTGTCGTCCGCAGATACAGAATTCTACGCCGCTCTTAACCGGACGGCGTCTTTTTTGCCTATTCCCCAATGGCGATGATCTCGCCAATCGTGTGGGCAAACAAACGCCCATCCGCAAATCCCAGACTGGCCCGAGTCCAAGCGTTACCCAATTGGCCCAGATCATTGATCGCAATTAGGGCATGCTCGTCGAGTCGCTCCGTCTGCCATCGGATCACATAAACCAGACCGCTCATGCTGGTAATATAAAGATGCTCGCCCACCACCATAG
>CAJXQX010000144.1 GCA_913058185.1 uncultured Verrucomicrobiota bacterium | reverse complement strand
GGTCTTATGACATCGCCGGACAAATTAGGTTTTGTGGATGCGCGTGATATTGCCTTCCGGGTGCGCGGGCAACTCGAGACTTCCTTAGGCAGTGGCGAAGCGGTGGCGTCACCGGACTTGGCCAACCAAAGTCGAGGTAGCCTCGAAAAAGTAGCCCGCCGGATTGATTATGTGTTCGTTACTCCCGATCTGAAGGTCGACCAGTTTGAAGTAAAAAAAATCGAGGTTGAGCCCGGGTTTTTCGCATCGGATCACTTCCCTATTTGGGTGAAAGCGACGCTGCCTTAAATTGTGGTTCTGCTTCCGTAGGATATAGCCGCTTACTATTTCCCCGGCACGCAAGCACTGCAGCCGTTGACGAAGAAATCGTTGCCCTTGTCATCGACGAGGATGAACGCGGGGAAATTTTCGACTTCAATTTTCCACACGGCTTCCATGCCGAGTTCGGGATACTCTAGGACTTCGACTTTACGAATGCTTTCCTTGGCCAAAATCGCCGCAGGGCCACCGATTGATCCGAGGTAGAATCCGCCGTGCTCCCGGCATGCATCGGTCACCGCCTTGGAGCGGTTGCCTTTCGCGAGCATGATCATGGATCCCCCGTTTTTCTGAAATAGATCCACGTAACTGTCCATGCGGCCAGCCGTCGTGGGCCCGAAGCTCCCGGAAGCGTAACCCTTGGGCGTTTTGGCCGGGCCGGCATAGTAGACGGGATGCTCTTTGAGATATGCGGGTAATCCGTCTCCGGCATCGAGACGCTCTTTCAGTTTTGCATGCGCGATATCTCGCGCGACGATCATCGGACCATTTAACAGAATACGAGTCGTTACAGGATGCTTCGTCAGTTCAGCGAGGATATCCTTCATCGGCTGGTTCAAATCGATTTTTACGATCTTCTCCTGCTTGATGGTGCGCATCTCTTCCGGGATCAGGCGTCCTGGATTGGTGTCCATTTTCTCCAACCAGATTCCACTACGGTTGATCTTTGCCTTGATGTTACGGTCGGCGCTGCAGGAAACGCCGATGCCCACCGGGCAGGATGCACCGTGGCGCGGAAGACGCACGATGCGCACATCCAGGGCGAAATACTTGCCGCCAAATTGCGCGCCGATTCCGGTGCTTTGAGCGAGTTTAAGCACTTTATCTTCGAGTTCGATATCCCGGAAAGCTTGGCCGTGCTCGTTTCCTTGGGTGGGTAAGGAATCGAGGTATTTGGTCGAAGCCAGCTTCACCGTCTTCAAGCACGTCTCAACGCTGGTGCCTCCGATTACGAAAGTCAGGTGATAGGGTGGGCAGGCGGCGGTGCCGAGGGTCCGCATCTTCTCGACCATGAATTTCTCCAAACTCGAAGGGTTCAGCAGGGCACGGGTTTCCTGATAGAGAAACGTCTTGTTGGCGGACCCGCCGCCCTTTGCGACGAAGAGAAAATTGTATTCGTCACCGTCAGTCGCGAGCAGATCGATCTGAGCCGGTAGGTTGGTGCGGGTGTTTTGCTCTTCGAACATCGAGAGCGGCGCGGTCTGTGAATAACGCAGGTTTTCTTTGGTGTAGCAGTCGTAGACGCCGCGGGAGAGGGCTGCTGCATCCCCGCCGCCGGTCCATACGTTTTGCCCCTTTTTGCCCATGATAATCGCGGTGCCGGTGTCTTGGCAGAACGGCAAAATGCCTTCAGCTGCGATCTCGGCATTTTTCAACAGAGTAGTCGCAACGTAGCGGTCGTTGTCCGATGCCTCTGGGTCATCGAGAATGGCCGCGACTTGCTCGAGGTGCTTGGCGCGCAACGTGAACGAACAATCGTGAAACGCTTGATTCGCGAGGAAAGTGAGGACATCGGGCTCTACTTTTAGCACCGCTTGCCCTTCGAGTTCGGTCGTGCTGACTCCTTCGGTCGAAAGCAGGCGGTATTCGGTATCATCCTTCCCGAGAGGAAAGGGATCTTGGTAAACAAATGACGGCGTAGAGGACATGGCAGAGGAGAGATTGACGTTTCTTACCCTATACGAGGAATCAAATTCCACCGAATGCGCAAGGAATGGCAATGAATGCGCACATCGGGCCTCGCGCTTAAACGATCTTCAATTTCGGCAGATCCTGCCCATCGACCAACCCCACCGGTTTTCCGCTGCGGTCGACCACGATCAAATCATCGATGTGGTGCGACTCGAAGATACGCAGCGCCTCCACCCCAAGCGCATCTTCGCGAATCGTTTTCGGCTTACGGGTCATGAAGGTTTTGACGGGTTTACTGAGAAAGTCCGGTCCGCTGAGAGCCGCGCGACGGAAATCTCCGTCAGTCAGAATACCGCTGAGCTTTCCGGTGCGCGGACTGATCAAAGCGATGCTGCCGCTCTTCGCTTTCGTGAGTCGGAGGATGGCGTCCTGGGTGGAAATTGTTTCTTCCGCCACGGCGAGTCGATCACCTGAGCGCATGATGTCGGCGATGCGCAGGAGCAGCACTCTTCCCAAGTTTCCGGCTGGGTGAAACTTGGCGAAGTCTTCGCGGGTCACCTTGCGAGCATGCAACAACACCATCGCCAGAGCGTCGCCCAGGGCGAGGGCCGCGGTTGTGCTGGCGGTCGGCGCGAGTTCGAGGGGACACGCTTCGCGGGGCACCTCGTAGAGTAGTTGGTGGTTGGACTCGCGGGCCAAGTCAGATTCTGGGTGCGAGGTGCAGGCCACTACGGGCACATCGAATCGGCGCAACATGGTCATCAGGCGCAATACCTCTTCGGTTTGGCCGCTATTACTGAAAAGAATCGCGATATCACCCGAAGCACAGATCCCGAGGTCGCCATGGAGCGCTTGGGTCGCATCGAGGAAACAGGTGGTCACGCCGATACTGTTAAATGTGCCGACGAGCTTTTGAGCAATGTGAGCAGACTTACCGACCCCGCTGCAGATGAGCTTCCCTCCGGCCGAAACGGATTCATCAATCGCCCGCGCTACCTCCACGAACTTCTTGTCGAGAGACTGAGCGGTGGCCGCAATGGCCTCTTGTTCGATGCTCAGGCAGGTGCGGGCACGCTGGAGAGCTGATTTGGGTGCAATGGCCATTTAGGGTTTGTGTCGGTTAACGGCTTGCCAGACTTAGAAGCTGCTTGGTGTCATTCAATTCCTTTTCCTTCTCGATGCGATATCCTTGGCGCTTAATTTTCTCCTCAATTTGCGTGGGAGTGCTACTGGTCGGCTGTAACCGCCTGCCGGAGGGGGAGACCGTCGCCGAGATCAATGAACCGGGCTACGAAGAGGGCGAACGTCTGAAACGCCAGGGGCGGGAGCAGGCTGCCTTGGCCTCGTTCACCCGGGTCATCAATTCGCGTAAGGATGGCGCCCCGGAGTCCCACCTCGAGGTGGGTTTGCTCTATCAACTCGAAGTGAAGGATCCGATCGCGGCCATTTACCACTTTCGACGCTTTCTCGAACTGAAGCCTAATTCCCCTCAAGCTGATTTGGTGCGCGGCCGAATTGATGCCGCAACGCGTAATTTTGCCCGGACTCTGCCCGCTCAGCCGCTCGAAAATCAGCTCATTCGGAATGATCATCTTGATGTGATCGAAACGCTTCAGCGGGAGAACACGCGGCTCAAGGATGAGGTCGCCACCCATCGCGGTAATCGCTCCACCAGCCGCGGCACCGTGGCTAATTTAACCGACAACGTGGATCGTAATTCTCGGCCCCCATTGTCGACTTCCGCCGAGAATCCGTTCAGCCGGGCCCCCATCTCCGCCCCTGCGCAGCGACCGGTCTCGCGTCCCCAACGACCCGCCGCCGAAACCACGACTGCTGAACCCACCCGCGTTCACACCGTCGTAAAGGGTGACACCCTCTATGGTTTATCGCGTCGCTATTATCAGGACTCAACTCGGGCGAAAGATATCTACGCGGCGAATCGTAATAAGATGCGTTCCCAAAACGATCTTCAGGTCGGTATGCGTCTGGTGATTCCGCAGTAGCGGTCCCTGACGACCGGTGCAATAAGCGCCTAGTTCTCCGCAACCACTGCGGAGCAGAAAGACGTCATCTATGGCAGGCTAGGGAAAGCTCCGAGCTTCCCATGATCTTACCATCCGAACCCACGCTGAGTGATCCTATCGCTTTGAATCTCGACCTCATCCGCAAGTATGCGGTGCCTGGGCCGCGTTATACCTCTTATCCGCCCGCCAATCATTTTCACGAGGATAGAGACAAAATC
>CAJXQX010000143.1 GCA_913058185.1 uncultured Verrucomicrobiota bacterium | reverse complement strand
CCCATAACCAATCTGGATTAGTGATGACGGAATTCGTCAACATGCGCAGTCCTTGAGCCGTAAATCCCAACACCAACAATCGACCCGCCCCGATTCGGTCAGCCAGGCGACCCATGTAGCCTAGGGTGAACAACGCGATCAGTCCGGTCATTCCCGTGAGCACCCCAACCCATTCGATTGAAGCACCGAGCTCCCGCGCATACGTGTTGAAAAACCCGTGCGCGCCGGGATCAGCGAAACTGACAAAAAACGAGGCGACCAAAAACCACTTTAATGCAAGCGAGTTTACGGGAGGAGGTCTCGTATCGGCGGTGTCTTTCTCCAGCACGGGATCCTTCAAACGACGCACGAACCAAATCGATATGGGCACATAAAGCATCGCGACGAGCGCCATGGTGGGGATGTCGGAAAAGATCAGCGGTAAGCCGGTGGCGGCGAATAGGAAACCGATCGATCCATAGCGTCGATATCCCCCAAAACCGCTGCCCGGTTTGGATGGATCCAGATTGGCGAGCGCCAGAGCTGGCATCAGCCCAATGATCGCGGGCATGAACAGGCCCCGCAGCACGCCATAACCCATGAATCCCGCGAAGGTTTCCGCCTGCGAAAACCACGCGAAAGTCACGACCATGCCCACGGTGCTTATCGTGATACAGTTGCGCAGCAGACGGGTCTTATCCGCCAAACGCCCCCACGCCAGAGCAGTGAAGATCATCAATCCATGCTCCACTCCCAACACCATCCCAATCTGAGCTTCCGTCAGTCCGAGATCCTTCATTTGCACCGTTTCAAACGAACCGAGCAATCCCAACCCCGCCACCTGAATGAGCGACGCGAGCCGCATGTTCCACATGGGGGTTATTCGCATATCAATCTTCTTTCGGAACCTTCTGCGGCTTAGGGGAACGCTTTATCGCCTTGGCCACAATCTGCACGTAGACTTTTTCGGCTCCTGCGGCGGCTATTTCGTCGATCTTTAGGCTCAGTTCCTTGAGCGGAACTTCCACTGCGGTCGATTCGTCGTCACCCGCCTGACAATCCATATCCCACCGGAAGTAGCCATCGGGCACGTCTTTGCGACGCTCGCGTTTCACGTATTTATTGATCTCGTGACGGATCTTATCGCGCACACGCGCGTCGTCTTTACCGGGCGCAGTCAGTCGGAATGTCTGTTTCATGATGGCGTGAGAGACCACGAGACGGCCGATGGGGCAAATATTATCCCAACTCTAAGTTATGGGTGATATACCCTAGACAATGAACCAGAACTATCTTCATCTATCGGCAGCCAGATGAAACGCTCCCCGCGCCAAACTGAACTCCTCCAATCCACGCTCGGACATGCCCTGGAGTTTCTTGAAAACCTCGATGAGGCACCCGTCGCACCGATATCGACCTTGGAGGAACTACGCTCCCGGCTAAACCGCGAGCTCCCCACCGATCCCTGTGCGGCGCGCGAAGTGATTGATCAATTGGTCAACGATACGAAAGGAGGACTCACTCACAACGAGGGCGGGCGATTCTTCGCGTGGGTGATCGGGGCACGATTCCTGCCGCTCTCGCCGCTGATTGGCTCACCTCAACCTGGGATCAAAACTCCGGCATGTTCTCGGTCGCTCCGGCCGCCTCGGTTGTTGAAGAAGTCTGCGGACGCTGGTTGCTGGACGTGCTGAGATTACCCGTCGAAGCCAGTTTCGCTTTAGTCACCGGCTGCCAAATGGCCCATGTCACCTGTCTAGCCGCTGCCCGCAATGCATAGGGACAAAACCAGCATGGGGACCTTTCGTATCACGCTGGTATCAAATAGATTAGACACTCTATCGCCCAAGATCGGTTCGTTTGCTAGATGCACAAAAGTAGCGTTTTCTGGGGAATATTTCTCATTGCGGGTTGACATGCCCCGCCTCTTTTCGCCCTGCTCACGGCGTCCTTAGGGGTGGCCTGATATTGGCCTGAGATGCTCACAATGCTTCGGTAACGTGACGATCCCTTTGAACCTGATCCGGTTGATACCGGCGTAGGAAAAGGAACTGTCAGCTCATCCGTTTCAGCGCCCAAGGCCGGGTCTCAAATTCCAAAACTTGAGATCCAAAATGAAATCGCTCCTCACCTCCGCACTCCGCGGTATCTGCTTCGCTCTCGCGATCGCCTCATCGGCATTCGCGCAACCAACGATCAACGAATCGCCTACCGAACTCGCTCCGATTCAAGTCACTGCCGATCTCTGGTCCACCGAGCTCGCCCAAGTCAGCGCTAGTGCCACCGTTTTCAGCGCCGAGGCGCTCCGATCCCATGGCACTCAGCACTTCGGTGACCTCGTGGCTGCCACGCCCAACCTCACTTGGGCTGGCGGCACCTCTCGCGCCCGTTTTTTCCAAATCCGCGGCATCGGCGAAAACTCTCAGTTTGAGGGCGAATCTCCCGACTCCTCGGTGCGCTTCCTAATCGATGATCTCGACTTCACCGGGCTCGGTGGAGCCGCTTCCCTCTTCGATACCCAACAGGTTGAAGTCCTGCGCGGCGCCCAGGCTGGTGCTTTCGGAGCCAACGCCGCGGGCGGCGTGATCAAGGTCGTATCCACCGACCCAACGCCCTACCACGCGGGTTATGCTTCCGCGACCATCGGCGAGGACAACCTCATCGCAGGTGAAATTGCTCACGGAGGCCCCATTAGCGACACGCTCCAATATCGCTTCGCCGCCCAGCGCACGACTGCCAACGGCTGGCGCGACAACGACTTTCTCAACCGCGACGACACCAACGATATCGATGAACTCAACCTGCGCCTAAAACTCCGTTGGCTCCCCAACGATCTCTGGCAGTGGGACACCACGATTTTCTATGCCGATCAAGACAATGGTTACGACGAGTTCTCTCTCGATAACACGGGATTCACCACGTTCAGCGATCGGCCCGGCCGCGATACCCTAGAGGCGCTCGCCGGAAGCATCCGGGGCATCACCGAATCCGACGCGTTTACCTTTACGACCAAAACCAGTGCGACTTCGACCGAGTCCGTCTACAGCTTCGACTCCGACTGGACCTTTGCCGCCGACCCTCGCGGCTACGATCTTTTCCTCGAAACCCAACGCGAACGCGAAGTCTTCAATCAGGAAATCCGCTTCGACTCCAACAACCGACCTGTCGGCCATAGTCCCGCAATGCGGGACGGCGGCCGATGGACGATCGGAGCCTACTACGAATCACTCAATGAAAACACGTTTCTCACCGAAGGCTTCGGCAGCGCCTCAACCGACTTCGATGCGACCACCACCGCGATATTTGGTCAGTGGGGACAAGCCATCAGTGACGGCACTCGCCTGATCGCCGGACTGCGGGTCGAAGACTACGAACTCGATACCGACATCGAATTCCGCGGTGCGCTCGACTACTCCGACACCCTACTCGGCGGTAAACTCACCCTCGAACAAGACCTTGCCAACGGCCACCTCGGCTTCGCCACCGTAACGCGCGGCTACAAAGCGGGAGGCGTAAATATCTACAACTTCCTCGTCGTTCCGACTGAAGGCCCAGACTGCTATGATACCGAAATCTTGTGGACCTACGAACTCGGCTGGCGGGGGCGTTCGACCGATGGAAAGCTCTCCGGCGAAATCGTCGCATTTCACATCGACCGTGACACGCCGCAAGTGCGCGACTCCGCCGGGTTCGGCGCTTCATTCACCTACTTCGTCGACAACGGCACCAGCGCCAGCGTCTCTGGAGTCGAATCCAGTTTTCGCGCCGAGCTTAGTCCCCAGCTGAGCGCCTATGGCAGTCTTGGTCTGATGGATTCCGAACTCGATCGATTCACCCTGAGTAACCGGACCGCCGATACGGCCGGCGGCCGTGATCTAGCCAATGTTCCGACCTACACGTATTCGTTGGGACTGCGTTATGCTTCTACTAATGGCTTCTGGGCCAGCACCGAGCTGAACGGCCGCGATGACTACTTCGAGTCCAACACCCACGACCAAACCCGCAGCGCCTGCACGATGATGAACGCTAGCATCGGCTACCGAGCGGATGCGTGGAGCGTGACCCTCTGGATCCGGAACCTGTGGGATCAGGACTACGAAGATCGTATCTTCTACTTTGCCAACGCCGGTCCAAACTGGGAAACCAACCGCTACGAATCTCCCGCCGCTCCTCGACAAATCGGTGCCAGCGTGCGCTATGAGTTTTAAGGGGGAGGCACCGTCGGAGAACTTAGGCCTGACCTAGTCCTCTCTCGTTATCTTTCTCAATACAAGGAGAGCTGAACCATCCTCTCTGCATCGGAAACCAACCCATCCAGAGAATTCCCACGTTCACCCTCGAGGAAGCCGCCCGCTGTTCGCTCCCAGGGTCTCGCCCCGGTGGGCATGGCATCGTAGCCATGTCATCAAACGGTGGCGCTCGATCCGGTGGTCGGATTCGGGCGTCAAATTGCCCCGACCACTTGCCCAGAATAACCATAACCCAAGTGCTGATTTTGGTTTAACAATAATCTTGAATGGCATGGGTAATACGCCCCAGACAATTGCAGTTTATATGCACTTAGATACCGTTTACAAATAGGGCGTGCAGTTGAGATTTTTTGGGAAATGGACATACTGCGTAG
>CAJXQX010000142.1 GCA_913058185.1 uncultured Verrucomicrobiota bacterium | reverse complement strand
TTGACGAAAACAATCCATTCACCAAAACGAACCCATCTTGCGAATAGGTCTCAGTTGTGCTGATTCCAAATTCACGGGATCCGATAACCTGGTGTCGTACTCGGTTTTTCGGTCACGAACTCATGCCGCCGGGTTTGGTCGCTCGGCGGCACATCGCCACTCACCACAAATCCAGGCTCCCGCCCTTCAATCTCTCTTTATTTCACTACCATCCAATCCATGAAAACGAACCTCACTCGTTCCTTTATCTCACATATTCGATTCAACTTTGCCTTAGTCGGCTTGTTGAGTATTTCATTCTTCGGTTCGGCCAGTGCTCAGTCGGAAGAATCCGATACCATCGAACTGGCCCCATGCAAAGTCACCGCCGACGGTGCTCAAAGCGTCCTGCACATCACGCAACGTGATCTCGAAATGCGCCAAGCGAGTGACCTCGAAGATGGCATCTTCATCTCATGACTCCTTCCTCTTTAATATCCTGCGAAATATTTGCGCCCGCCGCCGCGCACCGCAGTGTCTTGGCCGAGATTGCCAAAGCGTGCGCGAATGATGTGGGCCAACCCATCACGATCAAAAGATGCCAACTTCAGGCCAATCGCACCCGACCCCAGGAGCCCACGGTGACCTTATATTTGCCCGCCGCACTCGCCGCGACTCAAAACCAGATCTGGTGCCTCGCCTGCTTTTGCCCATCGGCCCGCGTCAGTGTGCTCATTCTAGCGGTCGATGCCTTCAGCCCCGCGACGGAGACAACGGTAGAGATACTTCAATCCGCCTAAAATTCACGTATTCGATTTTAAATTACGTTTTTCATGCTTCCACGCTTTGTTTCCAGTTCAGTTATTTTTCCTTCCGCTCCAGATACTCGCCTAAGCCGATGTTTTGCGACGACCGCAGACGGCCGGATCGCGCTCCAACCGGATTGGCCGCAACTCCTCGAGCGATTGGCTCAAATACCTCAGGTTGCCCTGCAAACCCGCCATGCCTACGCTCGCCTAATCGGGTTGGCTCCGCTGCCTCGTGGCGATTTTCCCTCCGGAAATCTCATCGACTCAATTGCTCGAGTCACCGCCGACTACGACTTATGGAGCGATCTCTGGGCCCGCCTATCGGTTTGCGACTGTTGCCAGTCACCGGGACGCATCGAGATCGTCAACCAAACCGGCACAGAGTTTATGCAGATCTGCGCTGCGCCCAAGACAGAACCGGCGGCTTGGGCCAATGAGATTGTCTCGTTCGCCAACCGATCTCCCGACGATCTGTTCGTCCCCCGTAATCAGGCTGAGGCGCAACACACGATGCCGATGTTAAGCCTTCGCGCCCGTCCCTTGCCAACACGGGCCAACGCGATTCACCCGCTGCTGCACGCCATGGCCGACGAAGGCCACGCCATCGCCGTAAATCTGCGCACCGCCGAAGTCTCTCACTACCGCATCCTCGTTCCGACCAGCATCCACTACGACGGCGTGAGCCTCGAGGTAAGAGATGGTATCACCACCTTGCAACTGGTTCACTCGGCCGACAGCCAGCTACACGTCGAAGAGACCGAAACAGGACGTTGGGTGCACGTGGCGGACAGCCAGAAAACGCTCCTGCTTAGTTTCGGTCCGGCGACTATGGGAGGCCCGACTCACGACGCATGGGAAGCCGCCATCGAAACTTTATCGGCCTAAACCCAGTCCGCCATTTGAAGCCATACTAATCGAACAGCTAAGGCTCTTTTCCAACTTTCGATTCTTCGCTCACGAAAATCGAAAAACGGTCCGAACGGCCGCCGAGTTTGGTCACTCGGCGGCCACCGAACCTAACTTCAAATCAAGCCACCCGACGACTAGTCACCGGCAACAACCACACCACTCATACTATGTCTCATTCTCTTCACATCTGCTTTGGCACCATGACCGGAAACGCCGAAACTTTGGCCACCGAAGCACACGACCGCGCCGAGTCCCAAGCTTTCACCTCCAACCTACTGAATCTCGTCGAGGTAAAAGCCACTGACCTCACGAGCATGGCAGAAGCCCTCTTCATCGTCTCGACATGGGGCGACGGCGAGCCACCAGATGACGCGGTCGATTTTTGGTATGATCTGGAAACCGCCAAGCTTGATCTCTCGGGACTGGCTTACGCGGTGTTCGGTCTAGGCGACAAGGATTACCCGGAGTTCAATGGCTTCGCTCGCCTCCTGGATGAACGCCTCGTCGCCCTAGGCGCGAAGCGATTGATCGCTCGGGCCGAAGCCGATCTAGACTTCGACGACACCTTCGCAGCGTGGTCGGAACAGATTTTTTCCTCTCCTCGCAGCTCGCCAAGAATTTGTGACCACAAATCCCTGACCACCTAGCCCATGCGCGACAATCAAGCGAGTTCAGACACCCTTTGGTTCTAAACTGCCACGGTCGTGGCTTTGGGACTATTGGCCGGACTGATCTTTCTCATCCACCTCGGTTAAGAATGGCCACGCTTTGGATCCTCGGTGGAACGCCAAGGTGATTTTCAACGTATTCGCACTGACAACCGCAGCCCAAATCACCCACGCAACAGACTAAGTCTGATTTCCAAATTGTCCGTCCCAATTCCCGACGACCACGGTGCATTTTTAAACAAAGTAAAGCGAGGATCCAAGTTGAGCTAACTGAGCCAGAATTGACTCATATTTACAGGACTAGTCTATCGTTATTACGCAGTCAATTCACCCTATATGGGCGGATATACCCCCTTAAGGGGGAGGATTTACCTAATCCCATCTCTTGACCCCGTTGCAGACTTGGGCCCTTTCAAGGTGATGGCCGCCGATTCTCCTATTCCCGTCACAATTCTAACCGGCTTTCTTGGCGCCGGGAAAACCACCCTCCTCAATCGGATCCTCACCGGACAACACGGACGAAAACTCGCTGTCATTGAGAACGAGTTTGGCGAGGTCAGCGTCGACAACCAACTCGTTATCCAAAGCGACGAGGAGTTATTCGAAATGAATAACGGTTGTATTTGCTGCAGCGTGCGCGGCGACCTCATCCGGGTTCTCGGTCGGTTGATGAAACGTAAAAACCGTCTCGATGGTGTCATCATCGAAACCACCGGCCTCGCCGATCCCGGGCCTGTTGCGCAGACTTTCTTCACCGACGACGAGATCAAGGCCCACTACCGCATCGACGCCATCGTCACCGTTGTGGATGCGAAGCACGTCGTGCAGCATTTCGACGACGCTCCAGAAGTGCGCAAGCAGATCGCCTTCGCCGACGTGATGATCCTCAACAAGAGTGACCTCGTTTCGGCCGAAGAACTCACCGAACTCGAGACCCGAGTTCGCGGTATGAATGCCGCTGCTCGCATCGAACGCGCCACCAATTGCGACGTTGCACTCGACGCCGTGCTCAACGTCGGCGGTTTCGATCTATCCCGAGCGAACGAGCTCGATCCTAAGTTCCTCAACCCCTCCTACCGCTTCGAATGGGCCGGAGCCTACCCCCTTCCCCCTGGCACCCACGAACTCGTTATTGGTCACGTCGATGACGACGACCATGATCACGCCGGCTGCGATCATGATCACGACCACGGTCATCATCACCACGCCGAAAACGAACTCGATGTTCTCGTCATTCCTGTAGCCGGGGTCGATGCCCCCGGGATCCTCGAGGCGGCCCGCGACACGGCCGTGGTTTCATTCTCCGATTGGGAAAACCGCGTCGCCGACGGTGACTCCATCACGCCCGGCACCACCCTGGCCCGGCTGATCCTCAACGACGGTAATGGCCGCTACAAACTCGAGATCCCCACCGATGGCACCTACGTCGTTTTCGAAGGCTGTGGCGATCATCCGCTCCATATTCCCGTCAACGGCGAGAACGTGAAACCGGTCTGGCAACAGAACTACGAACACACCCATTCGCACGACGAAGACGTATCCTCCGTCGGGATCACCGATGCGGGCGAACTGGATCCGCAACGCCTCAACGATTGGATTTCCCGGCTCCTGCAAACCCAGGGCAACGACATCTACCGCAGCAAAGGTGTGCTCAGCGTCAAAGGCTCGTCGAAGCGACTCGTCTTCCAAGGCGTGCACATGCTCTTCGATGCCAAGTTCGATCGGGAATGGAAAGACGACGAAGACCGCACCAATACTCTCATTTTTATCGGCAAAGACCTCAACCGCACCGCCCTGACCGAAGGCTTCAAAGCCTGCTTGGCCGACTGATCCACCAACCGTCCCCGAACCCAGCAGCTTCGCCCTCCTAGCCGGCCTCGACACCGCCCGTCCGACGCGGGCGCTCCTGAGCGAGGGAGACTAAGTCGGCAGTAAAGCCCGACCCACCGTGAAAGCAGGATTGGAAATGCGGGTCGGGCTTCACGGGCGACATTCCGAGTCTCTTGAGAATCTCCGATCCTCGCTGGGCCTCACAGGCTCCCTTGCGCCTACGTCGCCGGCCCAAACGAGACATCCGAAGTTAGCCACCACCCCCAAAAGTCTGCATCTTTCTCTTTATCTTTATCCATCCGCCGACCGATCCGCCGAAGCTACGCGCAAGCTTGAGCGAAGGCCAAAACCCATCCCACAGGACATAGGAGCCCCCCCCTCCCCTTCTCGGGTCATCTATTCCTTCAATATAAAGTAACCTATTAGGTTACTTCCTGTCTCTTATACACATCTGACGCTGCCGACGACTCCTTACGTGTAG
>CAJXQX010000141.1 GCA_913058185.1 uncultured Verrucomicrobiota bacterium | reverse complement strand
GAGATCAGCCTCGGTCTCGTGGGCTCGGAGATGTGTATAAGAGACAGCCAACGGACACTAGCCATGCTACCTCCCCGCCTATCCAACCTGTCACGTGTTACATGCCTGCCCGCCATAGCCTTGGCGACGGCGGCTTACGTGTTCCTTTCGGTCGCCGGCGCGAGCCCCGACCGACCTAACATTGTTCTCATTGTCGCTGACGACCTCGGCTACGCCGACGTGGGATTCCACGGCAGCGACATCCAGACACCGCACCTCGACCAACTGGCCGCCACCGGTGTCAGTCTCGAACAATTCTATGTCGCACCCATGTGTTCCCCCACCCGGGCAGGTCTCATGACGGGACGCTATCCGCTGCGGTTCGGCATGATGCGTGCGGTGATCCCACCGCAGCGGGACTTCGGTCTCGATCCCACCGAGACGCTGTTACCTGAACTCCTCCGCGACGCAGGCTACAACCATCGTGGCATTTTCGGTAAATGGCATCTCGGTCACGCTCGCCAACAGTGGCGACCAACAGCTCAGGGATTCACCCACTTCGAAGGCTGCCTCAACGGCGCCGTTGACTACTTCACCCAAGACCGCGAAGGCGAACGTGACTGGCACCTCAACGATGATCCGAATCCCCGCGCCGGTTACACCACCGATCTAATTGGTGATGCTGCGGTAGAATTCATCGCATCGATTCCGGCCGATGAGCCCTACTTCGCCTACGTGCCGTTCACCGCTCCCCACTCGCCCTTCCAAGCTAAACCCGAAGATCTCGCCAAATATCCCAATCGGCCAGCAGGCAAACTCCGCACCTTTGCCGCCATGGTCGATTCGATGGATCAAGCGATCGGTCGAATTCTGCAAACAATCGAAAGTCGCACGGATGCCGCCAATACGATCGTGCTTTTCATGAGCGACAACGGTGGCGTGAACAAAGTCGGAGATAACGGCGAACAACGCGGCTCCAAACTCACTCCTTACCAAGGTGGTATCCGCGTCGCCGCGATCGCCCGCTGGCCCGATGGTGACCTTGCCGGTGGTCGAGTCTCCCATACCCGCATGGGTTACATCGATATCATGCCCACGCTCCTCGCTGCGGTCGGCCACAACACTCCACCCGCAAAGACACTGGACGGCGTCAACGCGTTGTCCGCTATCCGTAGCAATCGGCCGCTCCCGGACCGCGCTTGGCTGACTTACACGGACCAAAATGGCAACGCCCGGGAACAGTTGGCGCTAAATCACGATGGCTACAAACTGGTCATCCATCGAGATGCCTCCGACTCCCCAGAAAGCCGACCGGCGTTGATCGAGTTATTCGACATCAAAGCTGACCCCACCGAGTCGACTAATCTCGCCGAATCAGAACCGGCCACGCTCAACGAACTCACCACCGCATTGGAAAACCTAATGCAGCTCAAGTCCCCCCAGCAGGTCCTCCGTTTCAGAACCGGAGCCGATGAGTTCACCCCACCCAAGGACTGGAGCCTACGTAGTCTCAGGTAGCAAGAACCAGCAACAAGCCGACCACGGGGTCAGCGTCGTTGATAAATTCTACGAAGTGGAACGAAGTAAACTTATCCCGACCTGCCCCCTTCCAAACCGTCCTCCGCTCCCCACTACATGCCCCGCCTCCTCGCCACCCTCGCCATCGTAATCGGCCTAGGCCCGTTCGCCCAAGCCGCCCCTCGGCTCAACCTGGTCATCGTCCTCGCTGACGATTTCTCCCACACCGACGCCTCCCTCTACGGCGGCCAAGCCGCGACTCCCCACATGGAACGACTCGCCAACGAAGGGATGACGTTCACGCGCACTTTCCAATCGGCGCCCATGTGTTCGCCCACCCGCCACGCACTCTACACCGCGCTGCACCCCGTCAAGTCTGGCGCTTGGCCCAACCACACCTACGTCTACGACGGCGTGCGCAGCATCGCGCACTTCCTGCAGGACAACGGCTACCGCGCCGCACTCTCCGGCAAAACACACATTAATCCACCCAAGTCGTTTCCTTTCGAATACCTCAAAGGGCCGGGCACCAAAAACAATCCCAACTTCCCTGCCGTCGATCAGTTCCTCTCCGAGTGTGTCAGTCAGGATCAACCTTTCGGCCTCATTCTTACTTCCAACGAACCGCACACACCTTGGGATAAAGGCGACGCCTCAGCCTATCCTCCGGAAGATCTCATCCTACCCGACCCGCTCGTCGACACCCCTGCCACTCGATCCGACTTTTCGGCCTACCTCGCCGAAATCACCTACTTCGATTCCCAAGTCGGCGAAGCCCTCGCAGCCCTAGAAAAACACGGTCTGGTTGAAAACACCCTGGTAGTCGTCCTCACCGAACAAGGTAACGCTTTCCCGTTCGCGAAGTGGACCTGTTACGACATCGGTCTAGGCTCTGGTATGGTCGTGCGCTGGCCGGGAACCGTCACCCCCAACTCGTCCACCGATGCCCTCGTAGAATACGTCGACATCATCCCGACCTTCCTCGATTCAGCCAGCCTACCCATGCCATCTGGTCTCGATGGTCGATCCTTTCGAAACGTGCTCAACGGAAAAGCTAATACCCACAAAGATGTCGTTTTCGGATTGCAGTCTTCCGTTGGCATCATCCTTGGTCCTGAGCACTTCGGGATCCGCACCGCCCGCGATAAGCGTTACCGCTACATTCGCAATCTCACCCCGGAAGTTCCGTTCTCCAACGCCGTCTTCCGCACCGATTTCTGGACCGAGTGGACGGCTGCCGCGGAAGCCGGCGATCCCGATGCCATCATCGCCGTCCGCCGCTACCAACATCGCCCTGCTGAGGAACTCTACGATTGTCTTAAGGATCCTTGGAATCGTCACAACCTCGCCGACGACCCCGCCTACACCACCGTAAAAGCCCGCCTCTCCACCACGCTAAATACCTGGATGGCCGACCAAGGTGACCAAGGCCAACCTACCGAAGCCGCCGCCAAATCCCGGCTCTACAAAAACCGCGAACGCTAAGCGACGTGCCGCGGCACGCGAAGTATCAAACGACGTGCTGCTGCACGCGAAGTAACAAATCTCAAGTATCAAGTAGCAAGATTCTCAAACCAAAAACTGCCCACCGGGGTCAGGTCGTAAACAAGTTTTACGGAGTGCAACGAAGTAAACTTGTTACGACCTGACCCCTTCCCCCAACCCTCTGCGCAATCTACGGCCACCATCTATGCTGCCCCACCGTCTTAAAACCCCGCTCCTCGTTTGTTGCGCCTGGTTACTTCCGATCTGCAGCAACGCTGCTGACCGGCCCAACTTCCTCATCTTCATGGCGGACGACATGACCTACCACGACCTCGGTAGTGTCGGAAATCCGGATGTTCAGACCCCGAACCTCGATCGCTTCGCCGACCAAGGCACCACCTTCACCCACGCCTACAATTCATCTCCCATGTGTGCGCCCACGCGCATGAGCCTCTACACCGGGCTCCATCCCGTGCGGCATGGCGGATACCCCAACCACTCCAAGGTCTACCCTGAAGTGCGCACCCTGCCTCACCACCTCGGTGACCTCGGTTACGCCGTTGCCCTGTTGGGTAAACGTCATGAAGAACCGGTCGCCCAATTCCCATTCGAAGTCCTCGGCGGCAAACATGGAGACATGGGAGAAGGGCTCGACTTGGACACCAGTAAAGTCGGGGACTACCTCGCGAAACACGCCGATGAACCTTGGTGCCTCGTCGTCACCTCGAACCAACCGCACACCCCCTGGAATCGCGGCGATGCCTCGGCCTACGATCCCGCCCAACTTGAGCTGCCACCCTACCTCGTGGATACCCTGACAACGCGGAAAGCTTTGGCCGACTACTACGCGGAAATCACCTACCTCGACGGGCAGTTTGGCCACGTCATGGCTCAACTCGAAGAGCATGGAGAAGCTGACAACACGTTGGTGATTTTCCTCACCGAACAAGGCTCGAATTTCCCCTTCTGCAAATGGACCTGTTACGAGACCGGCCTACGCGCCACCGCCATCATGCGCTGGCCTAACCGAATTCCAGAAAATATATCCCGCTCCACGCTAATTCAATACGTCGACATCGCCCCCACCTTGATCGACCTAGCCGGTGGGCAATTCCCCGAGAATCAGTTTGATGGCGTATCTCTCGCCAAAGTCATCTCCACCTCCGACTCATCTTCCCCTCACGAATACGTCTTCGGACTGCAAACCACCCGAGGCATCTTTCACGGCCCCGAAGCCTATGGTATCCGCTCAGTCCGTGACGACCAATACCGGTTAGTCTGGAATCTAAATCATCAAGGTAATTTCCAGAATACCGTGACGCGGAATTTCCCCACGTATCAAAGTTGGAAACCAGCCGCCGAAGCCGGCGACGATTTCGCCGCGCAACGGCTGCTCGATTATACCACCCGACCAGAATTCGAACTCTACGATTTGGCTAACGACCCCTGGTCGATGACCAACCTCGCGACAGACCCCTCGCATGCCAACCGCGTAAACAAACTGCACACCGCACTCCAAACCTGGATGCAACAACAAGGCGACGAAGGTATCCCCACCGAACTGGCCGCTCTCAATCGAATCCCACCGCGCGGCGAATCACGCGCGAAGTAACAAGCGACGTGCTGCTGCACGCGAAGTATCAAATCTCAAGTATCAAGTAACAAGAGACAGTGTCCTGCGGGGTCAGGTCGTTGATAAGTTATACGCAGTGCAACGACTGTCTCTTATACACATCTCCGAGCCCACGAGACCGAGGCTGATCT
>CAJXQX010000140.1 GCA_913058185.1 uncultured Verrucomicrobiota bacterium | reverse complement strand
GGTGTAGAGCCAATCGGTGATGGGTTTACGCCCGCCATCGATGTAGCCGACGCCTTTGTAGTCATTGCGCAAAAGGTCGTTCCAGAACGTCAGCCAATGCTCTGCGTAAGCCTGCCGATCCGAGAGTAACCGCCGCACGAGGTGGTTGCGTTTATCGGCGGTATCATCGGCCAGAAATTGCGCCAGCTCGTCGGGCGGCGGAAGCAGTCCAATCGTGTCCAACCAAACCCGACGGGCGAACGTGCGATCATCGACTACACGCGACCAGGATACGTTGTTGGTCTCAAAATTCTGGTCGACGAACCCGTCAACCGGGTTGAGGAAATCGGAGGGTACTGCGATGTCATCTAGTTCCATCGGATGCAGGTTCGATCGCTCGATCTCGAAGAAGTTAATCTCCTCCGGCCAGACCATGCCTTGATCGATCCAAGCCCTGAATACTGCCACCTGCTCGGGGGTAAGTTCTTTGCCCTTCTTCGGCATCACAATATCGGGCTCAAGCCCCGAGATCATCGCTACCACTAAACTCTCCGCGCTGTGGCCCGCTTCCGCCGGAGTGCCGTTGTCGCCACCGTAAACGAAGTCGTCCTTGGTCTCCAAGCTGAACACGCCCTTCGACTTTCCGTGGGCATGACACTGCACACAGCTCTCTTCAAAAATCGGCTGAATGTCGCGGGCAAAATCGACCGTAAAATCGACCGGCGCCGGCAAACGCGTCTGCTGCTCAAGGGAAAGAGGCGAATAGTCTTTAGCGAAAACGGGCAGCGCCACCGCCATCAAACCAACACAGAGGCAGCGGCCCACTCGCAGAAATGGGAAGGGGTAATTCATCAGACAGCCCCACCCTCAACCGAGAGCGACAAAGCCTACAATCAAAACGTCCCTAAGAATGCGCTTTTCGATGCAGAAATCAGTATAACACGAACGATCTCCGGCTCAGTTTGTACAACGCTATTTTACAGGAGATAGCACAGAGGAACAGAGCCGCTCTAGTGAGTGCACCATGCCAGCCTTAAAATACCCTCCGCTTCAGGCTGACGGCTCTGCTTAACTCCGCTCCCTCCTGTAAAACCAAATCCTGCCCCCCGTCAGTCTACCTTCGGCAACGTGATCGCCCGCAAGCGCCAGCCGGTCGCAAAGAACATCTCGTTGCCCACGATCGGGCCCACCAGATCGATGGAATTGGGTGACAACGATGTCATCCAAACCCCCAGTCGAGGCTCCGGTTCATCGACCTGCCAGATGCGTTCCACTTCGCAGGTGCCCGGAATGATTCTAAAAATCGCGTAAGCTGTCGCGCCATAGACGTCACCATTGGGCGCCACGCGTAGGGAATGATGCCCGTGCCAAGACAGGGCCCCAAACTCCTCCGGCAACCATGCGATGGAAACCAATTCCCGCTTTGCCGGGTCGATCAGCGCCAACCGCGGCCCAATCGGCGGCGCCCCCGCCGTGAGCAGGTGATCTCCCCGCCCGATGAGCGCGTAGACCAAACCCTCACCCGCCGGCGCCAGTGAGGTCACGTCGGCCATATCGTCGACGCCGAGGTCTCCCCACCACGCTAACTCGTCCGCCACGGGATCCCAGAGGGCCCAACCGGCATCAAATCGCTGCACTTCCGCACCCGTGCCTACTTCGATACTCAAGCCGACCAAAACCTGTTTGAGATCGTCCAGCCAGAGTAACGAGGTCGGGGACATGTCGGGCACAATCGCCCGATGAGAATTCGATTCCTCCGTCGCCGGATCATACCAGGCCAAGGTGCCTCCGATTAGCCCGTAATCGGGTCCGGAACCCATCCAAAGTTTTCCGTCAGCGGATGCGATCAATGCGTTGGGGCGATATCCTACCTTATCAAATCGTCCAAGATCTCGGGGGTTATCCGACGCTTCGGTGCCAAACTTGATTGGTCTGCCCGGATCATAAACGGAGAGACGCGCCTGCGGGTAGGATGCGAGATAAACTTTGTTGTCGATCGTGGTGGCCGAATACGCCTGACCACGCGCGATACTGTGTTGGCCTAGGTCCTCTGAAACTGTGCCATCGAGGGATGACCGATAGAGGTGATTGGGCAGATAGCTAGATCCATAAAGCATACCTCCGGGGCCCTCCTCGATCACGTGGACATTGGAGCCCCCGCCCACCCAATCCATCTGCAATCGGCGCGAGGCAATCCGCGGATTCACATTGGTGACCAACAGATCACGAGGCGTGCCCGAACGATCATTGACCAACTTCGCCTGCCAGCCGCCCGGCATCGTAAAGGTCGCCTGATATCGATGTTCCCCTGCCGCGTGAATTCCGGGCATCGGATCCGGCAAATGTTCAACCGGCATCAACGTCAAATCCCGTAACATGTAATCCCCAGTGTGGCTCGAAACATACAACCGCCGATCGACCCCTTTAAAGAAACGGATGAACTGCGAATCATCTGTCGAATCGGTGATCTCAATCCCCACTTCACGATGTTCGCCCGTCACCGGATCGACCATCACCATGTGGGGTCGCACCACCCGCACCAACGCCGCCACGGTGTAGTCATCTCCGACCAATGGATACAAATAGACCTCATCGTCGTGCATCCGACCAAGGTGGGTAAACTCACCTGAGGAAGGCTCGTATTTGATCAATCGCGCTTCGGGAGCCGTGCCGATCCACAAGGAGCCATCCGGCGCCTCATTAACCCCGGTCGGAAAGGTCGATCCCTCGCCTAACGAACCCAAGTCCTCCACGCCTCGTTCCGGGTGAGCCGGGTCGAATCGGTGGAGATGCGCATCCCAAGCCGAGCCGATGTAAAGAATACCTGTCTGCAAACTGCGAAACGTCGCGGTGGGAAACGTGGAGTTTTTGCGATTACTCACGGAATATTGGCTGCAGTGCCCTGTCTCTAGATCGACATCGAGCACAATTAATCCGCCATTGTTTTGTCCCATAGTCACCAAGAGGGATGCTTCACCGGTTGCGGTGGACCCGGCGTGCAAACGCACCCAATTGACCCCTTTGACTGGGGTGCCTAAATCACGCGCCGCCGGCATCTCGCCCGTCATCGGACCCACGCATACCAACCAACCACTGCAGACCACTAACCATCGCCGAAGTGTGTTCATTCGCCGAGCCTAAAGCCGACAGCGCCACGGCCACCAGAACGGAAGGGCCACGTCAGAAATATTCATTGAGCACACAACCCGCCGATCAATGAAATTTCAAACGAAGAAAGAACGATACGTCTCAAGAGCCAAAG
The DNA here is from genome assembly GCA_913058185.1 of uncultured Verrucomicrobiota bacterium. Taxonomy (GTDB): domain Bacteria; phylum Verrucomicrobiota; class Verrucomicrobiia; order Opitutales; family Opitutaceae; genus Actomonas. Next base: position 1,545 of record CAJXQX010000140.1, on the reverse strand, counting down.
GACTTGGCTCGCTTGGTGTTTTCTTTTTCCAGACTGCCGCACACCAGTTCACACAGCGCGTAAATGGACGGATCACCAATCGCATAAAATACCTGCAATCCTGCCTTACGGCGGGTCAGCACTCCGGACGCCGCCAACTGCTGCAAGTGCCGCGAAACGTTCGCCTGCGTGCCCCCGGTCAGCTCGACCAACGTGTTCACCGACTTCTCCCCGTCGAATACCGCGTGGACCAGTTTCAACCGCATCGGCTCCGATAACACGGCGAAGCGTTGGGCGATTTGCCCAATGGCTTCTTCGGTCAGGGCTCGTGGTTTCTTGGGCATGTGAATCACCTCAACGAGGCTTGACATTTGATTCAAGTATATTCGTATATTCTCATATATAGATTATGAAACCTGATAACGTCATCCGCCTCATGGCTGGCAGCTTCGTGCTGATCAGCGTAGCCCTCACCTTCTTCGTCAGCCCATGGGGGCTGCTGCTCGGACTATTCGTAGGCACGATGTTGATCGTATCCGCGACCACCGGTTTTTGCCCACCGACTCTGCTATTCGCCCGCTTCGGCTGGATCGACTCAAACGGCAACGTATCGCCCTTCGCCAAACAACCCGTGGAGACCCCGGTGCCGTCAATCACGCCCCAGGAAGCGGCCGATCGAACCGAGGCTAACCAAGCGTTGCTCATCGACGTGCGGGAGCCGGACGAGTGGCGCAACGGCGTCGCCGCTGACGCTCGTCTCTTACCGTTGAGCGACTTCCGCGGCGGCCAGTTTCTTTGGAAACCCTTCCTCGCCGAGGCCGGCGAGCGTGAGCTCTGTCTCTACTGTGGCTCCGGCGCCCGAGCTTCAATCGTAGCCCGCCAACTCATCGCCCAAGGCCACCGGGTGTCGTGTGTCGGGGGATTCAGCGATTGGTGCGCGGCTCAACAAAAAGTCCGCAGTGCTCTAGCCTGATTTTTTAACCGACAACTCAGAAAACTAATCGTCATGAAAACCAACGTCGGCTCTCTCGATCGCATCTTTCGCATCATCCTCGGTCTCGTCATCCTCGCGGCTGGATACTACTACCAAAACTGGTTTGGTCTCATCGGGTTCATCCCACTCGGCACCGCTGCCTTGGGCTGGTGTCCCGCCTACCTGCCCTTTGGTCTGAGCACCTGCAAAAAGCCCAAGGCCTAGGTTGGGGTCGTTACCGATACGACCAACCAATCCATCCAAAAGGCAGGGACGGACCGCTGGGCCGTCCTCGGGGTGAAGGCGCGTGCAGCTCGCAGACTTGGCGGACTGGTTCATCGGGCCTGGAGGCAGGCTCGGGCGGCCCATTGGTCCGGCCCTACCTCTCCCGATTCTTCTAAGAAAAACTTCCTCCAACCAGGTAACGAATCAGCGCCGGCCAAACTTCGCGAAGCCTCTGATGGCGCCTCTCTCGCGGCCATAATAAAAGCGAGCCGTGCATGGCGAGACGGCTATCAAAAGTGGGGCCGCACCACCATGGGCTTCGGTTTCTACTTCTTCGAGATGGCGCTGAAATCCGTAGGTAACGCACC
>CAJXQX010000139.1 GCA_913058185.1 uncultured Verrucomicrobiota bacterium | reverse complement strand
TCTCCGATCTACATTTTCGCGACGCCACGTCTCGCCTCCTCCGGCTCGAAGACCTGACTCCACTGCTCGAAGGCGTGTCGGAACTGTGGCTCAACGGGGATACCTGCGACAATCAATCCGGCATGACCGCAGTCGAACTCAAGGAGATCAAAGACTTCTTTACCGATCGCGTTCCGAACGTCCGCTTCATCACGGGAAACCACGATCCGGACATCTCAGCCGATCACGAAGCCAGCGCGGCCGATGGGCGCATCTGGGCCTGTCACGGCGATGCCTTTCTCGACGACCTCGTGCCGTGGAGCCGCATGCGTAATAAACTCGTCGACCGCATCAATGAGATCCGCGCCGCTCACCCGGCACTCGGATACGAATCGTTTGAGGATCGAGTCCGTATCATGCGAATGGCCTGCATCGGATTCGCTCGCGAGTGCGATCCAGAACAGCGCAACTCGTGGCATCTGCTGCGCCGCATCTGCACCGAAGTTCTTCCACCCCGCCAACCGTGGGCCATGCTGCACACCTGGGCGACCTTCGGCACCCGGGCGGCCACAGCTGCTGCGCAATGGCGGCCCGATGCGCAGGTGATCATATCCGGCCACGTGCACTTCCCCCGCGTTTGGCGACGAGGCCCCCGCACCGTGATTAACACGGGCGCCTTCACCGGCCCGCTCGGTGCCTACGCGGTCGACTATGCTGACGAGGTCGTGACGGTGAAACGCATCCAATCGCGGGATGGCGCATGGCATGCCGGCCGGATCATCAGCACGATTCCTCTGGCCTCCTAGGGCATGCGCCACCAATCGGTTGAAGCATGACCAAAGAATTCAACTGGTGGAACCGCAATCCCGAGGAAGGTAAATACAAGGTCAAAGCCAAGATCCACGGCAGTGTGCTCAGTTTCACCCGTCATCAAGGTCACCACACCATGTGGGAGGAGCATAAACCCAAAGACGAAGATTTCGATCGCCTGCTATCTGATGCAGAAAAGCGGGTGCCTCGTCGCCTCATCTCGCCCAAGCAAATGAAAGAGGTCGAGCAGATCGTGGCCGCCGGTCGCATCAAAGCCGCACGATTGTAGCCCCGCGGGAAGCGTCGGAGCAGCGAGGACGGAACAGATACCAGCCTTCTAGCAAAAGGCTGAAATAGGCCGGAGGAGAGGCACCCAAAAAGCCGTGGAAACTCGGCCCAAGCCTACCTTTGATTAGAGTTAATTTGGGCTGATTTGGCGTTGAATATTCATGGAGAAATATTCGTTATTCATCGCCCCTCGGGTTTAAAAAACCAACCTCCAACGCACCTTTCAGCTCTCGCGCTTAACCGAGCCCTACCCCCTCTCCCATGAAATTTATTCCCCTCCGTTTTCTCGCCTTTTTCACTGTGATCGCGGCGTGCAGCTTGACTCTATTTTCCGGTGCCGAACGCACGATCATCTCGGAAGAGGGATCCGGTCGAGCGACCGCCTACATCGAGTCGCCCAAGATCATCAGCTTTGAGGGCAAGACTCATGTCGCGTGGCTCGATTCTCCGACCGAGGGGTTCCGTATTCGCATTCGCACCCTCGATCGAAGCACCGGGGAATGGTCAGGAGCCACTACGATTGGTGAGGCAACTGACAATCATGGCGGCCCTGCTCTCACCATCGACGAAGCCGGTTATCTCCACGTCGTTTATTACTCCCACCACCATCCTTTTCGCTACAGCCGCTCGGTGCGACCCAATGATGCCTCCGAATGGACCGAATACCAAGAGTTCGGCATCGACCTCACTTACCCCAGTTTGGTTTGCGCCCCGGACGGCACGCTCATTCTCACCGCTCGTCGTAGTTTCAAAGAAAAGCCTTGGGATCTCGAGATGTGGACCAAAGCCCCAGATCAGCCTTGGGCTCGCAAACACGCCATCCTCAGCGCGCGCTACGGAGTCTACAGCCAATACGGCTCTTCCCTCGCGTGGAGCGCAGATCATAAAACGCTACACCTCGGTTTCCGCATCTACGAGCTCCCCAATTTCGACACCAATATGCCCGAGTGCACCGTCGGCTACCTCGCCAGCCACGATAACGGCAACACCTGGCATGGCTCCGACGGTCAACCCGTTGCGATTCCCGCCACCGCCGCTACGGTCGATATTATTGCGCACGGGCTCAACACGCAGGGTCGCATTCTCCACTCCGGTTCCATGGCCGTGGGGCCGGACGATCAACCGCACATCCCCTACTCCGTTCGGACTCAGAAATCAGCCCAAGGCTTCCTCGCGACACCCATCGGAGATGGTCGCTGGAACCATCACCATCTCAATCAATACCTCCCTCCTGCCTACCGCAATTGGGGACTCTATCTAAACGGTGCCGTTTCCTTCGGCACTGCCGGCCAGCCGACTGTTCTCGGCACGGTGCTGCAAGTTAGCCGCGACGATCACGCGTGGGGACAAGTCAGCACCGAACTCGTGCGCTTCCGTTCGAACGACGGCGGGAAGACTTTCATCGCCGACATCCTCGACGAAGCGAATCCCGAATCTCCCCGTTGGATGCCCAGCATCGAGCGCCCGACCGGTTTTAATGAGATGCCAGCGTATCCCTCTTTCATCTACACGGACGGCGTGGTCGGCAGCAGCCTCCACGATCAGCTCAGCAACAAGGTGATCTACGTCCCCGGCACTCCGGCTCCCTAAGCCAACTTCCGCACGACACCACCCGACCCACTCAAGAAAAGGTAGGGACGGACCGCCGGGCCGTCCGGTCTCGTTAAGGAAAAGGCCGAGGGCTGTAGAATTCCCGAGAAAAGGCACCCCGACTACACCCGCATTCATGAGGGGTGGGCCGCCTTACCTGAGGCCAAAGCGGACAGGTTCCCCAAGCAAAGCGACGCGGACGGCCCAGCGGTCCGTCCCTACCTCAATCCAACTTGCTTAGGAGTAATTGGGAGCGACGACTTCAACGGTTGACTAGCCGGGGACTTGAGTCGCCCGCCGGACTGCGCCGAGCTGTTATCACCGCGCCCACCCACCCTAATATTCTGCGGCTAAATTCTCTTTCCGCGGCCGGCACTCACTTCGCAATCAAATGACTACGCACTCCCGCCGTGATATTCTCAAATGGGGCTGTGCCGTTGCCGCTGCTTCAATGATCCCTTCCTCCAAAGTATCCGCCGAGCAACGTCTCGCTCAAGCGACTCGGGGCACGAGTCCACTCAAAATTACGAAGATTGAGCCCTTCGTTATCAGCACGCCACGGCCTGAAGGCCCTCTATCAGACAATGTCGAGATGCCGCCGGTCGGCACGATGACCGGTCGAGCCGGCATCGGAAACCGACTCAATCACTCCTTCCCGTCCCGCACTCCGGGCCACTCCCAAACGATGTTGGTGAAAGTCACCACCGATCAGGGCATCATTGGCTGGGGAGAAGCGCACGCACCGGTCGCACCGTCAGTGCACGCCGAAATCATCAAAGAGTTATTTGCTCCCATTCTGATCGGGGAAGATGCCCGCAACGTCGGTCCCCTCTGGGATAAGATGTATTCGAGCCAACGGCTCCGGGGTTACGCCACCGGTTTCTACACCGAATCGATCGCCGCGGTAGATATCGCACTCTGGGATATCCTCGGGAAATTCGCCGAGGTTCCCGTTTACCAACTGCTGGGCGGCAAGTATCGCGATAGCGTCCAGACCTACGCCGGCGTCGGTTCCGTCGAAGCCGCCGAAGAGCTCATGCAGCAGGGTTTTGCCGCACTCAAAATGGGCTTCAATAAAGCGAGCTCTAACAACTTCGATTACGTGAAACAAATTTCCGACGTCATCGGTTCACGCGGCCAGTTGATGATCGATTCGCTGGGAGCATTCAAACTCCACGAAGCGATCCAAGTTGGACGCCGCTTCGATGAGCTCGGTAATATCGGTTGGTTCGAAGATGCGTTAATGCCGGAAGATACGATGAGTTACCCGACTCTCACCGAGGCGCTAGACACTGCGGTGTGTGTGGGTGAAACCTATTCCAATCGTTTCCAATTCCGTGACCTCTTCATGAAACGCGGCGCCGATGTCGTGAATCCCGACGTCTGTCGGGCCGCCGGCATCACTGAGTGCAAACGCATCGCCGAGATGGCCGAAACCTTCGGTATCCTTTGGTCGCCTCACGTCAGCACCGGGCTTCCTCCTTATGTCGCCGCCTCGCTTCATCTCGCAGTCGCCACCCCTAACGCCGTGATTATAGAAGGCGGTAACATCCACAACGCCACCGACGTCCGCGGCTCTCGTGGTAACATCTTGTTGAAGCAACCCATCGAATACCACCCCGGTCGCGCCGTCGTCCCCGAGGGCCACGGTCTCGGCATCGAATTCGACGACAAGGAACTCGCCAAAGTAATCGTCAGTTAATCGCATTCTCTTTTACCCTCAGACTCAACCCCACCACATCATGAAACCCCGAGGCCATACCACCGTCGGTCGACGACACTTTCTTAAATCTGCCGCCGCTTTAATCGCGTTGCCGCAACTGGAGGCACTCGCGGCCCCCGCTAAATTCGCTACGTCCGCCAAGAAAGCGCGTAACTTCATCTCCATTGGCTCCTACCTCGGGCTCCATCAAAACGCCTTCTTCCCCAAAGAAGTTGGCCGAGATTTTGCGATGCCCGAGACACTCAAACCTCTCGCTGATCACCGCGACACGTTTTCAGTTTTCTCCGGCCTCGATCACCGCGCCCCCAACGGCCACAAGGCGTGGACTAATTTTCTCTGCGGAAACACGCCCAATGCCTACTCGCTGGATCAAATGATTGCCGACCAAATTGGTCAGGACAGTCGCTTCCCTTCCATCCAGTTGACCGCCGGCACCGGCGAAGGCACGAAGGCCATGAGTTTCACCAAACGCGGTATCGGTCTACCGATGATCCAACGCCCCAGTGTCTTCTATAACCAGATGTTCATGTCGGCCGCCGACAAATCGCG
>CAJXQX010000138.1 GCA_913058185.1 uncultured Verrucomicrobiota bacterium | reverse complement strand
GATCAAGGACTGATCCAAGGAATCGAGGTCGCCAATACGCACAACTACTCCGAGCACTCATTCGCTATCGCGCTGAAGCACGGCCTCACGGTCATGGGGTCTTCTGATATCCATGGCTTGATTGACTGGGATTATCCTCCGGCCCAAGGCGCGCATCGTCCCGTCACGCTGGTCCTCGCCGCAGAGCGCACCAAAGCCAGCATGCACGAAGCACTCAACGCGGGGCGAACTGCTGCGTGGTTCAACAACTTATTGATTGGTCGGGAAGTCAATGTCCGTCCAATCGTCGATGCCTGCATCTCAATTGAGCACGTCTATTACCTACCAAAGACTCAGATTCTCGCAGTCTCCATCCACAACCAGTCCGACGCCAAGTTCCAGCTTCTCAATGAATCGGACTACACCTTCGCGAGACGAGGTGACCTCATCGAACTTGAACCGCATCAATCTACCCTAATCAAAATCCGGACGGGAGTTACATTGGACCGTTTCGAATTACCCGTTTCGGTGCTGAATGTGTTGGTCGCTCCGAAAACTCCGCTCCGTTTGAAACTGTCGGGCGATGTCGAAGAAAAAACAGATTCACTGTAGTCGGCCGGCGTTCGGGCTAACTCCTAGAACCCTGAATTCCCGCCCTTCCACTGCAGGAAGGGCAGGAATCGAACCAACCGGAATGACTTCCGAAACTCACCAGCACGATGAGCGTAAACAACTACGCCGCTAGCGGACTGAAACTTACGCCGCGAAAACCATCCCGCAGTTGGTTATCGTGCCGCTGCCACAAGACTTCCCGCACCCGACGCAAATCGCGCACCGGCAGATCTAGATCGAGTGAACCCAACTGTTCCAATGCCGCCGAGGTCGACGGCATACCCAACCACTCCAGGACGGAGAAAATATTACCCCGCTCACGCACCGCATTGAGCTCACACCACTCCGGCGCACAACCACGCAGTTCAGAATGGGTTCCGACCAACAGAGCAAGCACGGGCCATTCTTCAAAATCCTCCTGCAACGCAGGGCCCAGAGCCAACGCCGTCAACGCATGCAGACGGTGAAACGAAAATCGCCCGATCAAACGCTGCCAGCTAGGGGGACAAAATTCGAGGTAAGGCTTCCAGCGACGCGCATCGAGCATCACGGCACCGGCACAGAAAATATCTCCACGAGGGTCTGGGGTGAACGGCCGCCACAGGCCTTGGGTGATTTCTTTCTCGAAGGCGACCTCAGGCCAGATTGTCACGCGATAGGCTTGCCCCAGATGGTGCCAGACTAGATCAGGACTGAGATTGACGGAACGGTTTGCGGAGCGGCGACGGGAAGCAGTGGTTGGTTTCATGCCGCCTACATTATCAGCTGGCATGGGACACTAACTGTCCCATACTAAAAAAACTTCAAAATAGTTCTACCCCTTTTCTGAAGGGAGGGATGGACCGCCGGGCCGTCCGCCCCCTGTGTCCATCCGTCTTCTCTTACTCCTTCTCGTTCTCGTTCTCTCCACCCTTCCTCACTGCCTCTGTGAACTCGGTGTCTCCTCCGTGATCTCTGTGACTAAAACCACCCAGTATGTCTGAATCAGCTCCCCAGCCCGGCTTCCGTTCCCGCTTCTCCGTCGAGCGCATGATGCGCATACATGAACGTCTTCGCGACGGGGCTTCTCTGAACTGCACGCGGTTCGCGGCCGAATTGGATGTATCCCGCAAAACGATCCAACGGGACATCGACCATATGCGGGACCGCCTGGGTCTCCCTCTCGAATATGACCGTGCCACCCACTCCTACGTCTACACGGCACCCGTAGAGGCCTTCCCCACCGTGCAGATGAGTGAAGGCGATGCCTTTGCCCTCTTCGTCGCCGAACGGGCCCTCGAACCGCTGCGGGGCACACCGCTCTTCGGTCGACTCCAAGCCACCTTCAAAAAGCTGACATCCAACTTAAAAGGATCGGTCGAATTGACTGCCGAGGATCACGACGCGGTTTCATTCTCCCAATTTGGCGAAGGCCGCACCAACTCCGAAGCTTTTGATCGTCTGCAAAAAGCCCGCACCGAAGAACGCGAAGTCACCTTCGCCTACAAAAAACCGGGCGCCGCCCGCGCCGAATCACGGCAGGTCCGACCTTACCATCTCACCCATCGGGACAATCTGTGGTATCTGGTGGGTTATGACCTCAGCCGAGATGATATCCGCACCTTTGCCTTACCGCGCATGCAGGATGTGCGAATCACTAAGAAGAAGTTCAGTCGCCCCACGGACTTCTCACCCGAGGATTTCTTTGCCTCCGCGCTCGGCGTGGTGGCGGGCAAAGGCAACTACGACATTCACATCCGTTTCGCCGCCTCCGCCGCCGAACGCATCGAGGAACGGGTGTGGCACGATTCCCAGAAAACCAAGCGACGCCGAAATGGTTACGTGGACCTGCATCTGAGCTTGGGTTCACTCCTCGAGATCGAACGCTGGGTGCTCGGTTGGGGCGATGCCGCCGAAGTCATCGCTCCCGCTGAACTACGCCAAAAAATCACCCAAACCGTCATCGCGATGCGCAACCAATATGACTGACTTTAACCATATTGGTTAAAGTTCTGTGCACAAAAAACCGCCGGTCTAAGCCGACGGTTTTAGGAAATTGACTGCGGAGCGGATCAGCCGAGCACTTCGCTTGGAGCGAAGAAGCGATCGATTTCGATCTGAGCATTCCCGTCGCTGTCGGAAGCGTGCAGAATATTCACCATCATGGTCTCGCCGAAATCACCGCGGATCGTGCCCGCCGGTGCCTTAGTGGAGTCGGTTGGTCCAAGCAGATCGCGCACCTTGGCGACTGCATCAGCACCTTTGAGGATCGCAACCAGCACGGGACGAGATCCCATGAACTTCTCGATATCCGGGAAGAACGGCTTGTCGGCAACGTGAGCGTAGTGTTCGCGCAATTTTTCAGGCGTCAGCTGGATCATCTTGGCGGCAGCTAAAGAGAATCCGGCATTCTCGAAACGGGTCAAAACCTGTCCGACGAGGTTATTCGCCATACAGTCAGGTTTAAAAATAATGAAGGTCTTATCCATACGAACGGTCAATCAACCGCGCCACCCTCGGTAAGGGAAGCCTGATTTTGTCTCACCCGAAGGACACTAGACCTCCCGCTGAATTCTATCAGCAATCTGCTTAGCTACAAATTCTCCACTCTCCATCGCTCCTTGGATAGATGGATGTCGTAAATAATCTCCACACTGAAACACGCCACCCGCGGTCGCTTCTTCCGCTCGCCAGCTCAAAGATCTCCGATCCCTCTTCGCGGATCAACCACCCTCTGCAACTCTTGCTGGATTCGAACCACTACACCAGGCTCAAACACTTGAAGGTCGAGTGCTTCAGTATCCAACCAACGCTGACAAGCCGGATAGGCCGAGAGCATGACTTGAAATCCTCGATCCAACAAAAACCCTTCGACCTTATCGGTCCGGAGCCTACCTCCTACGGCATCCCCGGCTTCAAGAATACTAAACGGTATACCGCTCGCTTGCAGTTGGCGCGCGCAGGTCAGACCAGCCAAGCAGGCGCCAACGATCACGACCGATTTCATGGGGTCTGCAACGTGCCGACAATCTTCCGAGCCAGGGCTAGGCCCGAGATCGCTGCGCCCTCGACTCGAGGTCCACCAAAAGCATCCCCACAGAACCCCAGCCGCAATTCCGGCAACCAAAGGTGATCCTCCGCAAACGTCGTTTTCGGTTCACTGTATCGCCACCGATGCATCGCTTGGCCAACGATTGTGGCGCCGCCCAGCCACGGTTTCAGTTCATCGGCCAATTGAGTAAAAAGCTCATTTTCCGAGGCGCCGTAGTTTGCCGCGGAAAATTCCGGCGTCAGGTGAAAGGTAATCGCACTCGGGACATTTTGCGCCAAGCCCTTGCGCACATTATCGGAAACCCATCTCAGGTTCCCGGTCGTAATGGCTTCGCCGCCTTCCGGCACGGCACTCGGACCATCCAAAGTCGCGAGTAAGGCTAAACATGGATTATACTGGAGGTCATGTAATGAAGCTTCCAATTGCTCCGGTAAAATCACGCCACCTGCTTCGAGTAACGCCAGGCTCTGCGGCACGGGACTGGCCATAACCAATCGCTCCCCGCGCACCAGTTCGCCACCCACGACATCGACTTCCCAACATCCGCAATCATGCCAACGCACCGCCTGCACCTGACTCTTCAAACTGACTCTTAGGTCTTTGGCCAAGGCCTTGGCCAATCCAGTCATACTGGGCCGTGCTACCCAACGTTCCGTCCCCGAGGTCGGATTCGCGATCGGTGCCACGACCCCTTTGCGCGCCCAACAACGAACCCGCGCATCGAAGTGTTCATCTCGCGCCGAAAAGAACTGGGCCCCTTGATCAAACACCGCGCTACCAACCCGCTTGGTGGACATGCGCCCACCTACCCCACGACTCTTTTCCAACACCTGCACCTGCGCGCCCCGCGAAGCGAGTTCGCGCGCCACAAGTAAACCGGATATTCCGGCGCCAATGACTACGGTGTTGTTTTTCATGAGGAGATACCTCTACCGAGAACATAACTCAGTGCTTTCTCAAGCGAGGGATGCAGAAACTCGAAACCCGACTCACTCAATCGACCGGGCAATACGCGCGAACTGGCCAACAACGCCTCATCCGCCATCTGCCCCAGAGCCAAACGCAAGATCGGTGCGGGCAATGGTATAATCGTCGGTCGGGAAATCACATCACCAAGAATTCGAGCGAATTCTTTTTGGCGCACCGGTTCAGGTGCCGTTAGATTGATTGCGCCACTCAGTTCCACGTGAGTCAGGACGAATTGGCAGGCGCGCAACCAATCGGACAACCCGATCCACCCCATCCATTGCTGTCCGTCTCCCATGGGTCCACCCAGCCCCACTTTGAAGGCCGGTAACATTTTGCCCAATGCGCCTCCTTCTGGAC
>CAJXQX010000137.1 GCA_913058185.1 uncultured Verrucomicrobiota bacterium | reverse complement strand
CCAGTGCAGAACATTACGATGGGTTGGTCTTTCAGATCCTCCGGCAACTTCGCCACGGCACCCGGAAAATCTCGAAACGAATCGATGCCCACCGACACCGCGCCTTTGAAGGTGCCGAGCTTCACTTCGTAGTCGTTGCGAGTATCGAGCAGCGTGACGGGTTTGCCGTCGTCCAACCATTGCTTGAGCTCGGTGGCTTTGAGTTTCGGGGACGTGCGCACGGCGGGATCGATGCCATCGACGCCAAACGCGATGATCTCCTTCTTGAGGCGCACGAGCATCCGATTAAACGGCTGGTGATCGCTCTCGCTGTATTTGGGCGCCAATCCCTCGAGTCCAGGAATCGCCCGGATGATCGCGACGACTTCGTCGATCGGCATTCGTGGTCCTGCAATGAACAGGTTGATGCCTTCCAAGCTGAGGAGGATCGTGCCCTTCAGATTTCGTTCTTTGCACGCCGCCAATAGGTGCGCCTTGAGCAATTTCAAATCACTCAAATGGGCAAACTTGTAGCAGGAGATATTGGCGAACATGGGAATCTACTTAATCGCTGACGAATTCGGATGATTCGAGTCAATCCATATGGCAAAGAGATGAAACAATTTTAACCACAGATGGAATCAAGCCCCGGCAATGGTCCGGTGGCCAACCCTGTTTTGAGGTTAGTTTTCGGGATCAACCGGGACTGGCATCTCCAGAGTCCGGCCGGTAGTGAGTCCGGCGATAACCGGCACCAAGAGCACTCCCACGGTTGGAAGCAGCCAGATCACCGGCGCCTCCAGCAATAATCCGATCGCGATCACGACCACCGCAGCCATGCCAAAAAACCTGCATCTGACGAAATGCGAAGAGACTGGTGATGCCTGCAATCAATCCGACTAGCGCCACCGGCCATGGGACCAAGGCAAACAACAAACCGACCGCATATCCGACCGATGCTAACAATGCATCTTCTTCCCGCCGGGTGAAGAGCTGTAAAATCATGCCCAAAAGCAATACGCCGACAAACAGACTATATTCTGCCTGCGACACACAATGCCAAAGATCGGACGTCAGGGGCAGCGACACCTTGAGCACAAACGCACCGCCAAAACCGCGCAGCGGTTCCAGCCAACGCATGTAAACCCAACGAGGACATTTAGAGGATCTGGATCGGTGACTCGCGCGGTCGAAGTTCAGTAACTCGACTTGCGGCGACATCAACCGATCACCGGGGAAAAGTAGCAGAATTACTGCCGGAGCAAACAACCACCAATCCACAACCAACGGCACGCTTACGAATCCTCTCCGTCGACCGCGTTGGGGATTTCCCAGGTGATCTTGCCTTCGTAAATCTCACGTAACGCCATGTCTTCGAGTGACAGTTTTTCCAAAGATTCGATCAAGGGACGCCCACCGCGACGAAGTTGTTTCACGCGTCGCGAAACGAGGTTCACCAACAGATTGGGGTCGATGACCACTTTGAGGGCCAAGTTCAGATAATCGTCACGCATAATGGATTTCTCCTAATCCCGCGGAAACAAACCGAGACGATTTCTCGGACCGATATCGCGCAAGGACCCGGAATAGCCCAGCAGCATCACTCGCAGACATTCACAATACGATGAATTAGCATCAAATGCACCCCGGTCGCACCTTCCGCGTTACGCGGCCAAATACTTAACTCACATTTTAGTTGCCCACTTACCTATGGGGGACCGGTTGCTAATGGGGTAAAGCACGGATATTTTTTGACCAAGCCTGAACGCAGGGAGACCCGGGTTTTGAGAGCCAGACAGAATCTTAATGTCCAAATCTGGAACAGCGGAGTGGATCTGAGCTAGTCGGTGATTAAAACAATCCTACCGCTCCGCTTTCGAGTGGTTCCGTATTCCGGGGGCAACAACCTACTCCGCCTCTGAGGCGGTATGGACTGACTCCAGTTCTTCCCAGCGGGCAAATACTTCCAGCGTCTCGGTTTCGAGGGCTTCGAGGCGCGTCTTCACTTTAGGCACCGCACTCGCTTCGTTGGCGTAAAAATCGGGGTCGGCCAATTTGGAAGTCAGGGATTCCTGTTCGGTTTCCAACGCTTCGATCTTGGCCGGTAAGTCCGCTAACTCCTGCTTTTCCTTGGAATTCAATTTTCGAGGTTTCGGAGCCTTCTTTTTGATCCACGAGGATTTCGCTTTCGAGGCCGGTCCGGCAGTCAGGCTGACATTTCGAGCCCGATCCTCGACGTAGTCGGAATAACCACCCACGTATTCGTTCCACTGGCCCTCCCCTTCAGCGACCAAGGTGCTGGTGACCACATTATCCAAGAAGTCGCGATCATGACTGACCAATAGTAATGTCCCGGAAAATTCGACGAGCAGGTTTTCCAAGAGATCGAGGGTCTCCGCATCAAGGTCATTGGTCGGTTCATCCATGACCAAAACGTTGGCTGGTTTAGTGAACAGACGCGCCAAAAGGAGTCGATTTCGCTCCCCCCCACTCAATACTCGAGCGGGCGTGCGGGACCGATCGGGTTCGAACAGAAAATCCTCCAGATAGCTGATGACGTGTTTCTTCTTACCCTCAAAAAGCACGAAATCGTTCCCTTCCGAAACATTGTCCGCGACCGACTTATTGTCGTCGATCTGATCACGCAGCTGATCGAGGTAAACGACCTGCAGCTTGGTGCCGTCTTTGATTTCACCCGCGGTGGGCTGGAGACGCCCGAGGAGCAATTTCACCAACGTCGTTTTACCCGAACCGTTGGGACCGAGGAGACCGATCTTGTCGCCGCGGTTGATAAATAGATCGAGTCCCTCGACGATGGGTTCGCCTCCCTCGTAAGCGAAACTCAAGCCCATGGTTTCCACCACCCGCTGACCACTGCGTTCCGCCTCGCTGACCTTGATGGTGGCCTGCCCCGTGAGATCGCGGCGCGCTCGACGATCGGCCCGCATCGCCTTCAGCCGAGAAACCCGTCCTTGATCACGGGTGCGGCGGGCTTTGACGCCGCGGCGAATCCACGCTTCTTCCTGCGCCAAACGCTTATCCTTCAAGGCCCGTTCGCGCTCCTCCACTTCCAACCGGTCTGCCCGACGCATCACGAACGTATCGTAATCGCAGTTCCAATCCGTGAGGCGCCCTCGATCCAACTCTACGATCCGAGTCGCGAGTTTTTTAAGAAACGTGCGGTCATGACTCACGAAAAACAGGGCCAGTTTCGATTCGGCCAAAAACGTCTCCAACCACTCCACGCTCGCGATATCCAGATGGTTGGTGGGTTCGTCCAGGAGCAACAGCTCCGGACCACTGGCCAATGCCTGCGCGAGCAGCACCCGACGCTTCATCCCTCCCGACAGCGCCGCGAAATCGGCGGTCGACGATAGGTCCATCCGCTCCAACAGATTTTCAATGCGCACATCCTGTTCCCATTCTTCCTCGTGGTTGGAGAGCGGCACCATACCGGAGGCCACCACATCGTGCACGGAACCGGTCACATCGTGGGGGATCTCCTGCGGCAAACGGGCCACCCGGGCCCCAGATGCTCGCACAATTGTGCCCGTATCGGATTCCATCTCGCCCGCCAGCAGTCGCATAAACGTCGATTTACCGCTGCCATTACGCCCGACCAAACAGACTCGATCACCGGCGTCGATCTGCAGATTTACGTTGTCGAGCACAGGTGGCCCACCGAAGGCATGGGAGAGGTCATTGATGGTCAGAATAGGCATAGTGAGGAGACAGACCCGCCAACTTGGCACGCGCAGCCACCAGCAATCAAACCCCGATTCATGGATTGTTGGAATTTAACCACTATCCCCATCGTATCACCGTCTCCAAACCCATCCAATCAATGATCCAATGGCGTATCGCTGCGCCAATAAAGTAGGGCGCCATCGACGGAGCGCACTGACCATTCCGGATTCTCGGCCAACACCGCCAGCGCTTCATCGTCTACCGATGCAGCATTTCGCCAGCCATCGGTAACCAAGATCGCAAACGGTTGCTCCTCGTTGAGTAACTGAGCAATGGTTCGGTCGGGAGCGGAGTCACCTGTAACACTATTAAGCGGTTCGACCCAATGACACCGTGGTGCAGTGAGATAATTCGCCATCGAGGAAGCCCCAAACCCCACCAATGTGTGCTGGCCAGAAGCAGGCCATATTTGACGTAATGCATCCAGCTGGTCCAATACCGGCCGAGGACGCGAACCAGGCACAAATACAGGATTAGCCACCGCTAATGAAATCATGCCGACACCGAGCGCCACTGCACCGATCAAAGCTCCTCGACCACCTCTCTCCAACCATCCCATCGGGACCATTCGGCGCCATAAGCATCCCAGCCCAAGCAACAATGCGGGAAGCAATGGCAACAAATATGCCCCCTTCGCCAGAACCACCAATCCCGGCGCGATCACCAAGATTCCGGCCGCTGCAATCAGCCATTGGTCTCGGACTGTAGCAGGGGCTTTGGTGATATATTGCGGGCCCAATAAAACAAATGCCGCTACCAATAGAATCCCCGCCGCCCACGTTAAATTCGGATGAGGCCACCAAAGTCGACCGATCTCAGGGATCGCTTCCTTAAAATTATACCCCACGTGGCGCAGCGCAGCCGGCCGATTGATGTCCCAAGCTTCACGTAGCGAAGTCGCCCCAGGGAAATCGCGCTCGACCAACTGAGGATACTCAGCGAATGGGACGGTGATCTCCGGCGCTTCCCCCTCCGCAACAGCTCGCACCGCGTAGTGTTGCTGAAAAGCGAACCAACCCCGCTGGCCCAATCCACCGAATTGCACATCCCGCACAACCCAACCGATCCCGACCAAAGCCAGCACAACTAAACCAATTCGTCCCCAGCGGATCCAACCCCGACCAATCGCCAACCGACCGCCATTAACCACCGACGCCGATTGACGAAATTTAAGCCACTTTCGCCAACCGATCAGTCCGATCATGATCGGTAACGCGAACTGATAATCCTGACGAAATCCAACCGCAAAAATCAACGCCAGCAACGCCATCGACGGCCATATTCTCGCGAGAAAAACCGCCAATAAAAAATAGACCCAAGCTGCCTGATAGACAAGAGCGGGAAATTCGATCTGAAATGACGAGCAGGCCCAAACCAAACTCATTGCCGCCGAAAACGCCCACCGCCGAGACCATCCCCACAACACCAAATACAAGCACAATGCGCCGCCAACTTTAACCACCCGATGTTGCCAAAAGACCATCTCCGCAGGTTCCCCAACGATGGCCAAAACCGCATAACTCACCGCATACGCCGGCCCCGTATGCAGTTCACCCAAACGGCCGCCTTGATGCATCCAGGTATGACCCCGGCTCGCATAATGCGATTCGTCCCACATCGGCAAATCGAGGGTATTTCCCAAATCCCGCAATATCCACAAC
>CAJXQX010000136.1 GCA_913058185.1 uncultured Verrucomicrobiota bacterium | reverse complement strand
GAGATCAGCCTCGGTCTCGTGGGCTCGGAGATGTGTATAAGAGACAGATTACGAGTCGGAAGCCGGGTGGGGCGGGTATTGGGCTCGCGCTAAGTGGAGCCCTGGCAAAACACGCCGGAGGGGAACTCCGGGTGATAAGTTCTGACTCAAGAGGCACCTGCTTCGGGCTCGATCTTCCCCTGCATTCTTCAACCGATAATATTGAAAATCTCCATGCGTCTTAACAAGTTTCTACGTTGGGCGCAGGGCGCTGCTATCGGTTTCCTGTTATCAGTCCCTGGACAAGGTCAGACGGATGGTCAGGCCCTGTGGAGCTTTTCCACGTTATCCACGGCGGCGACCGGCGGAATTGTTTCCTCTCCTGCGGTGGGTGCTGATGGGACGATCTATTTTGGATTGGAGATCGGGGCTAATTCAAATCCGAGTGGCCGTATCCTCGCGATCAATCCGGACGGCTCACCGAAGTGGTCGGTAGACACGACCGATTGGGTGGATGCGACTCCGTTGATCGGTTCCGATGGAACCGTCTACGTCGGTTCTTGGAACGGGATCATGTATGCGCTGGATGGTCAGACGGGTGACATCAAGTGGACGGTTGAAACCGGCGCCTTTATCGTGGCTTCGGCTGCGCAAGGGCCAGATGGCACGATCTACTTCGGAGCCGGTGACTTTTTGTTGCATGCGGTTGATCCGACGACTGGAGCAGAGAAGTGGACCTATCCGGTGGAGGATTGGATTTTTGGCTCACCCGCAGTGGATCCCTCCGGCAATATCTACTTCGGATCTCACGATGATCGGCTCTACGTGGTTGATTCGGACGGTGAATTGGTTTGGTCGGTTCTAACCGGAGGCGATATCGTAAACGGCGCGGCATTGATGGCCGATTCCACGGTGGTGTTTGGTTCGCGGGACAAATACGTCTATGCGATCAATGTCGATGGTTCACTCCGGTGGACCTATGAAACCGGAGATAGTATCGAAGCCGCACCGTCGATCGGCCCGGATGGTTCGGTGATGATCGGCTCGACCGATGGGTTTTTGTATCGACTGAGTGCAGCGGGAGAGCTGATTTGGCGCGTTAATTTGGGCGCGCCGGTTTACTCGACTCCAGCGTGGCGCGAAGACGGTTCGGTGGTGGTGGGCGCGAGTGATTTCAGTCTTCATGCGCTCGATTCGAGTGGCACCGAAATTTGGAAATACGAAATGGGCGATTGGGTCGATGCCTCGCCGGTGGTTACAGGCGACGGGCGGATTTATATCACAAGTTTTGATAAAAAACTGCATGCGCTCAGCAGCACATCGGGCGCAGATTTGGGTGCCGAGTGGGGTGGGTTTCAACGCGGGGAACGGCGTAGCGCTTGGCAAATCCGCGGTGTCGGTTCTCAAGGCGCGGGACGTCTGAAGAATCTTTCGGTGCGAACCCAGGCGCTATCCGGGTCGGCGACTCTGATTGCCGGCATGGTTTTAGGCGGCACCGGTTCGCGCGAGCTGTTGATGCGGGGCGTGGGACCGACTCTGGCTGACTTTGGGGTGAACGGCGCCCTCTCTGATCCACGGGTCACGCTCATTAAGGATGACATCGGAATCGTTGGTTCGAACGATGATTGGGGCGACGCGATCAACGTGAGTGCGATCACTACGGCGGCAACGACAGTCGGCGCGTTTGCGCTGCCAGCGGGAAGTGCGGATGCCGTGATTCTCGATACATTGGGAGCGGGCGCGAGAACGCTACAGGTTACGGGCGCGAGCGGCACTACGGGTGTCGCGTTGGTGGAGCTTTACGATGTGCAAGGTGATGCGGGTGCTGAGTTGATCAACATCTCGGCGCGTAGCCAGGTAGGCACGGGCACGGATATTTTGATCGCCGGATTCGTGCTTGATGGCCCGACCACGCTTTTGATCCGTGGGGTGGGACCGACTTTAACTGACTACGGAGTGACCGGAGTCTTGGCTGATCCCGTAGTGCAAATATTCCGCGGCACGGAATTGTTGGCTCAAGGCAACGATTCGAGCATCGCCAGTGATGCCACAAATATTTCCGACTGGGCGCAGTCACTCAGTGCGTTTGCGCTACCGTCTGGCAGCAAAGACGCCGTGCTCTTGGTGACGCTACCGGCCGGAGTCTATTCGGCCCTGATCAAAGGCCAAGACGGCGGAACCGGCGTAGCGCTGGCCGAAGTGTATCTGCTGCCGGAGTAGACTAGGATTATGGACGATCTCGGGTAAGGGGAGGGTTGTTAGGTATCCTTGGCAGCAGACTCGAGTTGATCGAGAACGAGAGCCAACGGTATGGCCGTGATGGTTTCGTCCAGTGGAAACTCGTGTTCTCCCGGATGAACCACATAGAGATGATCTAAGGAAAGATCCTGCTGCGCTACCCGCATCGACTTGGTGGTGGTTGGTTGGTCGGAATACTTGAATTCAAATCCAAGTCGTTTCCCCTGATGGAAAATTAGGAGATCCAGTTCTGCGCCGCTATGCGTGGCCCAAAAATATGCATCCCGGTCCCCGGTCAGACTGAGTATCTGCTCGATGCAATAGCCCTCCCAGGATGCCCCCACCTTGGGGTGAGCGTTTAGGTTGATGATATTCGGAATGCCAAGTAGCGCGTGGAGCACACCTGAGTCTCGGATATACACCTTGGGTGCTTTTACTTGGCGTTTTTTAAGGTTCTCAAACCACGGCGCCAACTGTCGCACCACATAGGTGCCACTTAGAATATCGAGATATCTACGCGCTGTGGGCTCGGAGCTTCCGAGGGCTCGAGCTAACTCGGCCACATTGAGGATCTGGCCGTGGAAATGCGCGATCATTGTCCAAAAACGACGGAGAGTCGTGGCCGGAATTTGAATGCCCAATTGAGGGATGTCGCGTTCGAGAAACGTGCGAAAGAAATCCTCGAGCCACTGGCGCGCGACGGGTTCGTTGCGCGCCAGTAACGCTCGAGGGAAACCGCCTCGCCACCACAAACGGGAGGACTCCGGAATTTCAAGTTCACTCAGAGTAAAACCGGTCACATCGATAAAGGAAACTCGACCGGCGAGGCTTTCGCTGCCGCCCTTGATCAACTCTGGTGCTGCGCTACCGAGGATGAGGAAGCGAGCCCGGATCGGGCGGCGATCCGCGAGGACGCGCAGCACCGGGAAGAGATCTGGGCGCCGCTGAATTTCGTCGAGAATGATGAGTCCCTTCAACGCGCGGAGCACGAGTTCGGGATTACTTAACCGGGCGAGATCGGCCGGTGACTCTAAATCGAAAACATGAACGGCCTCGGTTGATTTCTGGGCAAAGCGGCGGGCAAGGGTCGTTTTCCCCACTTGGCGTGGTCCGCTCAAAGCCGCGATCGGATTGTGCGTCAATCGGTCTCGAATGGTTTCCAAATATACTGAACGCGGAATCTCCATAACATTGAAAAACTAAAGTAGTCATTTAGAATTTCAATGATAAATATGTGACCTAAAGACCCTCGGTTGTTGTTTGGTAAGTGTAAACCCTACTTCGCTAAAGCTTCGAAGGGCATCCTTCGCTTCGAGGTGCGACCAATATATTTCATCTTGGTGGGTATCAGTGCTGGCCGTGCCATCCGAAGCTCTTTGAGCGAAGGATGGCGGAGAGAGAGATTGGTGGATCCAGTGCTCCGCACCCGCGTTGCGCGCGTCCCTTCTTCACTTTGCGCTGCGCGCTTCGTTCCGTCGAACCCTGGTGGATTCTCATCCCTCCTGCACGCCCTCTCGCAGTGTTTTCGGTAATTAAATCCGAATTCGTAAATCGTAATTCCGAAATCAAAATGGCGGAGAGGGAGGGATTCGAACCCCCGGAACCTTGCGGCTCAGCGGTTTTCAAGACCGCCGCGATAGACCACTCTGCCACCTCTCCATTAACGACTTACGATATTTTAATACCGTCTTTTCCGTTTTATTGCCAAATATTGACACGAAACGAATTCTTGTGAATCATCGGTGGCTTGAGAAAGCCAATACCGAAAGTTCGAAAGAATAAGGACGGTGGAAAGAACTCTGCGTGGGTTGTGGACGGTCTGAGAGTCGAAGGCAAGCGCGTCCGTAAATTCTTCCCTAGCGAGGCGAAGGCCAATATTTACATGCGAAAGAAGGTGGCCCAAATGGAGAGGGAAGGCACCGCAGGTATGGCAATACCCACTGAGCTGCGCGTAGAGGCCGTTAAATGCGCCGTAATGCTCGAGCCCTATGGCAAGACGCTAACAGATGCTGTTGAGGCTTACGTTGCGCGATTAAAGGCAGTCCAGAAGAGCTGTACCGTTTCGGAGATGGTTGTGGAGATGCTGAAAGGGAAGAAGCAGGACGGAATCAAGGATCGGACGCTAAAGGATCTCCGCTTACGGTTAGGCCGGTTTGAGAAAGAATTTGCAGATCGGTCGATTGCGGAAATTGAAACCGCCGAAATAGACGACTGGTTGCGTTCGCTGGGTCTCGGACCGCAATCGCGTAACAATTACCACAGCGTAGTTAGAACCCTCATGAGCTACGGGATTGATCGAGGTTGCACTGAGCGTAACCCCGCAGCCCGTGCCACTCGGGTAAAGGTTCCCAAGGGGCTTGTTTCACACTTCAAGCCCGACCAGATGCGAGCCTTGCTGAAGCACTCGGATGAATCGTTTAGGCCGTTCCTAGCAATTGCCGGGTTTGCCGGTCTTAGAAGCTCTGAGGTTTTCCGTTTGGATTGGTCAGACGTAAATGTGGAGGAGCGCAAAATCCTAGTCTCGGCGGACACAAAGACCGCAGCCGCTCGATTTGTGACCATTCCCGAAAATCTGGCAGCGTGGCTCCGACCACTAGCCAAAGAATCGGGGGCGGTTGCTAGTGAGAACCAAATCCGCACCTCCAGGACCCACGCCTGGAAGGCCGCAGGAATGGAGAAGTGGGATCAGAACGCGTTACGTCATTCGTATGCAAGTTATCACTACGCTCTGCATGGAGACGCGGGAATCACTGCTAGTCAGTTGGGGCACTCAAACAATAAAATGCTGTTCAGCAACTACCGCGGCGTCGTATCATCAGAGGCAGCAAAAGAATGGTTTGAGATCGTTCCTGAGTCGAACACGGGAGAATAATTGAAAAAAGTTTCTGCTAAAATGGTGGAGGCATTTCGAGTCCACACTTGGGGTCGATGGGGCGCATGATGAACCGATTTGTCGAGTTTCTTACCAAATCGACTCAAGTTTCTGCCCACTAAATGCACTATTTCCATTTTCTTGTTGCGGGGACCCGGTTCCAGTATTTCACACTAAGTGTGAACGTTGAAACTTATCCTGGTGCGTATATGGATTGAGCTCTCTTCGGAGCTCCCCTGGAACACTACCCTATCATCACACTGGCCTGACCCCGGAGGTGGGACAGATCTAAACGAGAGTTCTACAGTTATGGTTTGGGGGTTGATCATACTGAGCGCAGGGAGGGCGAAGCCCGACCGGAGCTCAGTATGAGTGGAGAGGGCAAACTCTCTGGGAGTCTGATAGCCCAATAAGCTGTGAGGACGCAACTCGTTGTATTCGTCTCGCCATTGTTCGATTATCATCTG
>CAJXQX010000135.1 GCA_913058185.1 uncultured Verrucomicrobiota bacterium | reverse complement strand
GGTTGGGGCTGCATTGGCGCAAACATGGTCGTCCTCACTACGTGCAGTTTGATAATGATACGATCTTCTCGGGCGCGCATGCTCGCCGAGACTATCTAGGGCGTTTGGTGCACTGGTGCCTATGCTTGGGCGTTACTCCCGTGTTTGCTCCTCCTCTGGAAAAGGGCTTCCAAGCGGGGATCGAGGCTTACAACCGACGTTGGCAAGAACGGGTATGGCAGCGCTGGCGCCATCCCAGCCTCTCGAAACTGCGCGAGCGCAGTGCCGCATTTATTGATGCCTACATCGGCCGAAGGCGACGTGGCACCGGAATGCGCCGTGCCTGGCAAGAACCCGCACGTGTGCCCGTATCAAATCAGATTATCCTCCTGCGTAGGCTCGATGAATCAGGTAGGCTACATCTTTGTTCACAGCACTTTCAAATCGCACGATCTTGGGCCCAACGCTTGGTTCGATGTGAGATTGATGTGAATGCGCAGATGGTGCGCTGTTACCGACTCTCGCACCGTGATCCACACTATCAAACGCATATCGCAAAACGTAAAATCAAACTACGTTTGGTGCCTTGGTGGAAGACTCCCCGATGACAAATACAGCGCCTAAAAGCGTTCGGCATCTCTTGTCACCTCGCCCATAAAGCCCGATCCACATTCAGATAAGGACACCTATCCCTATGTCCTTCCCGGGAACGCGCTAGATCGCTTCCGCTACGCGGGCGACGATCACGGTCACGTTGGTCTCGGCCAGAGAGGCGGTTGGCGCTCTTGATGAATAAGCGGGCCGTATCAGCTGGCTGGCGCAGTCGGTCGGCTATCTCCCCCATCATGCTGCCGATCTCGGCGTCACACACGCCGTCGGTCAGGCCGTCGGAGCAAAACAGGAGCACATCACCTAATTTCAAGTCCACGGGCAAGCAGTCCGGCGTGAGACTACCATCGTCTCCGCCCAAACATTGATCGATCACGTGACGGCTAGGATGGCTGCGCGCTTCGGATTCAGTGATATTGCCACTTTGACGGAGTCGCCCGAATGGGGAGTGATCCGGGCTGAGTTCCTTGAGGCGCTTGTCGCGCAGGCGATAAATCCGACTGTCGCCGACTTGACCGAGTAACGCTCCACCGGCTTCGATCCAGATGAAAGAGATGGTCGAGCCCATACCGGTCCGTGATAGGTTGGCTCGCGCTTCGCGATTGATCGCCTGATTGGTCTTAACCAGCGACTCGTGAGCTTGGGCGATCGAAATATCGCCGCGGGCAAGAGTGCATAAATTAGCGTGAGTCTCGGTGACAGCCAAACGACTCGCGACTTCCCCGGCATTCGCGCCACTCAGTCCGTCGCAGACCCCCAGCCAGGCGCCATTCGCCTGCGGGAGGTTGCCGATCGAGGCATCTTGACTGCCGACCGCTGGTCGCTCCATGTCGCCGACCCACCAAGCGTCCTCATTATTATCACGCATCATGCCGACATCGGATGCTCCGGCGTATTCAAGTTGCAAATGGCTGAGTTCGGAAGTCGGCATAAAAACCGGCCAACTTGGAGAACCCAGGGGTGGGAGTGCAATGTTTCGATTCACCATTTTCAGTCCCACCGGGTTATCCCGCCAAGCTCAGGCTGGACGAGGGCGGATCGCTGTCCGTATGTTCGGAACATCATGTCTTCATTTCCCCCTCGAACCGACCGCAACGAAGTCGAACTCGGAGCCCAATTTCAGCCCAAATTTGGGCCAGATGGGCTCATCCCGTGTATCGCACAGGATCATGAGACCGGCGAAGTGCTCATGTTTGCCTTCATGAACGAGGAATCCCTCGGACACACCCTTAAATCTGGCAAGGCGACCTACTGGAGTCGCTCCCGCAACAAGTTATGGATGAAGGGCGAGGAATCAGGTAACGTGCAGCTCATCATAGAGGTGCGCACCGACTGCGATCAGGACGTGATCCTCATCAAGGTCGAGCGGACCGGCTCAGCCAACGCTTCTTGCCACAACGGATACCAGAGCTGCTTCTATCGCAAGTTCACCGATTTGACCGATCCAGCGTTCCCTTTGGAGACGACGAGCGAGCCGTTGTTCGATCCCAAGGAAGTCTACAAGAAGTAGGTCGAGATAGAATCGAGGGGAACCGGGAGCTTCGCCTCATTCTCGTAATTCTTACTCGTTCTCGAATCACTTGCCTCTGAGCTCCTACTCTTTTCCACTCCTTCGCTTCGAGAACGAGAAAGAGTAAGAGTAAGAGAACGATTTCGGAACGGTAGGGATGAGGTGTTACACCTCATTATCATTAATCGTTATCGTTATCTGCTTCACCTTGAATCCGCCAGCTGAGCGATTTGCTCTGACCGACGTCCGATAAAGAGAAAGATAAAGACGAAAGAATAAAGATTTTGCTTAGCTACCAGGAGCTAAACCGCGTTCGCTGGCGGCGGCGAAGTCGAGGACGGCGCGAAACTCGACTGAATCAGCCGCATTGTGAGTCTTTAGTTTTTCGAGGGCCTGACTACGATTGAGTCCGTCGCGGTAAAGAATGCGAAAGAGCTGCTTAATTCGATCGATCGATTCTGGCTCAAAACCTCGGCGTTCGAGGCCGATGCGGTTGATCGTCCGGATGATGGCGGGTTGCCCGTCGGCGAGCATAAAGGGGGGGATATCCTGCACGATCTTAGCGTAGGCACTGATCATGGCGTGAGCGCCGATACGGCTAAACTGGTGCACGCCGGAAAATCCCCCAAACACGACGTGATCCTCCACCACACAATGTCCGCCGATAAGCGTGCTATTGCTCACGATAATATGGTTACCGATCACGCAGTCGTGGGCCACATGGCATTGAGCCAAGAGCGTATTGTCATTCCCCAGCACCGTCATGGCTTCGGGTTCGGTTCCGGTGTGAATCGTCACGTATTCGCGAAAAACATTACGCTCTCCTGCACGCACGCCGGGATTGCCACCCACATATTTTAGGTCCTGTGTTTTGGCTCCGATATTGGCGAAGGCGAATACCTCACAGTTCGCTCCGAGCACCGTGTTGCCCTCTACGGCGGCATGGTGATGCAGCCGGGTGCCGTCGCCCAATTGCACGTCAGCGGCGACGTAGGCCAACGGGCCGATGACAACGTCGACGCCTAATTGAGCGCCGACTTCGACCACGGCGGTGGGATGAATCTCAGTCGCCATAAGAGTCTATTCGTCGTCGGTTTCCGTAACGATGGCGAACATGAGCTCGGCGCCCGATACCACCTTGCCATCCACCGAGCAGGTGCACTCGGCTTGCGCCATTTTAGTGCCCCGCATTTTTACGATCTTGGCGTTGATGATGATCTGATCACCTGGTCTCACCGGACGACGGAATTTAACTTTGTCCGCGCTCATGAAGAAGGCCGTGCTGCGACCTTTGGAGGTTTTGCCACCTTTGCGCAGCATGATGATGCCGGCAGCCTGGGCCATCGCCTCGAGTTGCAGCACACCGGGCATCACAGGGTTACCGGGAAAATGTCCGTTAAAATAGGGTTCGTTGATGGTGACGTTCTTCACCGCCATCAGCGCGTCGTCACCGATAAACTCGATCACGCGATCCACCATAAGGAATGGATAACGATGAGGAAGGGTGTCGAGGATACGTTGGATATCGAGTTCGGTATCGGTTGGTTGGACAACGGTCGGACGTTTCTTATTTTTCTTTTTGCGGCCCTCCATTTGGGCTGTAATTGCCTTGGTCAATTCCGCGTTGATGGCATGGCCAGGTCGCGTGGCGACGATGTGGGCTTTGAGCGGTTTACCGAGCAACGTGATATCGCCGATGATATCCAAAATCTTGTGACGGACAAACTCGTCCTTAAATCGCAGCGGATCTTTGGAAATGATTTTATCGCCCTTGATCACGATGGCGCAGTCCAGCGAGCCGCCCTTGATCTTACCCATCTTGAGCAACTCCTCGATGTCCTCGTAAATCGTGAACGTGCGCGACGCCGCCACCTGCGTCATGTAGACATCGGGATCGATATCCAACGTGATGTGCTGGGTATGGATGCCCCGATCATCCGCTGAGGTGCAGGTGATTTTCAGGCCGTCATACGGCAGGGCGATAACGGACGAATCGCCGCGTGTGACGGAAACCGCCTCGTCCAACTCGTAGTATTCGCGTTCCGCATCCTGCTCAATCGGTTCGGCGGAGAGGATAAGATCCACCAAAGGTTTCGCGGAACCGTCGAGAATGGGTGGCTCCGCAGCGTCCATCTCGATGACGACATTATCGATGCCGCAACCAGAGAGCGCGCTGAGCACGTGCTCGACGAGGTTGATCTTGATATGCCCCTCCTGGATCGTGGTGTTGCGCACCAAGTCAGTGACTTGGGACACTCTGGGAGTGATCTCAGGTTGGCCGGGAAGGTCGGTGCGTTTGAAGATGAGGCCGGCATCGGCGGCTGCGGGCTTCAGCGTGAGCTGAACGGGTTCCCCCGTATGTAGACCCTGACCGGTGACCGAAACCTCCCGCGTAAGCGTGCGTTGTTTCATGAAGTTAGACGGAGAATGTCGGACGAACCACCAAGCTAGGGCAAGTCCCGAGATCAACCATTGGGTGGA
Organism: uncultured Verrucomicrobiota bacterium; assembly: GCA_913058185.1. Lineage (GTDB taxonomy): Bacteria > Verrucomicrobiota > Verrucomicrobiia > Opitutales > Opitutaceae > Actomonas. The sequence goes on along the minus strand of CAJXQX010000135.1, from coordinate 986 downwards.
GCCCTTGACAGCGACGGGTCGAATTCGTTAACCCTCGCCTTTTAGCAGCCTACAACCTTCGACCATTCTTTACCCACCATGCCTTCCGCTTCCGACGTCCGCCGCGGCCAAGTAATCAAATACAACGGTGCGCCTCAGCTCATTCTTGAGACGGCCCACCGCACCCCCGGCAATCTGCGCGCTTTCGTACAAATTAAAATGCGAAATCTGATCTACGGTAAGTCGAGCGACCAACGTTTCTCCTCTTCAGACGCGATGGAAGTGCTGATGACCGAGCGTAGGAATCTCGAGTTCAGCTACATGGATCGCGAGATGTTCGCGTTTATGGACCCAGAGACCTACGAGACGATTGAGCTGGATGCCAAATTAGTGGGTGACGCTAAAAACTTCCTCACCCCCAACGGGATGGTCGAGGTGCTTTACGTCAACGACAAGCCCCTGACCATTGAATTGCCGCCTTCCGTTGAACTCGAAGTCATCGAAAGTGCTGAAGGTATCAAAGGAGATACCGCCAGCAACGTGCAGAAGCCAGCCACCATGGAATCCGGTCTCGTCGTCCAAGTCCCGCTCTTCATCAAAGAAGGCGAGAAACTGAAGATCAGCACGACCGACGGTTCCTACATGAGCCGCGCGAAGTAATAACTTCCCTTACATTTCCAGATTCAAAACCCGCGGTTGTACCGCGGGTTTTTTGTGGGGGAGGAGCGAGAGGTTGAGCAATCTACGGGTAGGTCATCGACCCGAACTTTAACCAATATGGTTAAAGTTCTAGTTCCTCTCGGCCAAAATGCAGGATGTCGGGTATAAAGCCCGACCCACAAACTGGATCCGCAACTCAATCGTGGGTCGGGCTTTATGGGCCAGATGACATATGATTCGGAATAGTTTTGAACACACTAAAAGGCGCGCTCGGCGAGCACTCCCTACCTAAATTTCTCCTGTCGATGCGTGCTAGTAGGTAGGGCTGTTTCGCCGAAACCGCCGTT
>CAJXQX010000134.1 GCA_913058185.1 uncultured Verrucomicrobiota bacterium | reverse complement strand
ATGCCGTCGATTTTGCAATCGATCTCGTGGTCCCCGGCAACGAGTCGAATGGGTTTGGTCTTGGTGCCTCCCTTGAGCACCTGCGATGAACCCCGTAATTTGAGATCCTTGATCAACACGACGACGTCTCCTTCGGCCAGCAGGTTGCCGTGAGCATCTTTGACGATTCTGACCTTTCCCTCGACTTCCCGGGGCCACTCGTGGCCGCAGGTCACACATTCCCAATGATCGGCGTGACTGAGGATATCTTCCAAGGTGCAAACAGGACAGGCGGGGTCGGACATGCGTCCAGTTGATCAGCACATTCAAGAGGGGGCCTACACAATAATGCGCCGGTTCTTTGGGTTCGGCATGGTTGTGAATCGAAAACGCAGCTCGACGGGGCGGCATTGTTGGGTTCCCCGTGTAGGTAATGACACGAATGGGAAAAGGTATGCGGGGACAAGCAGCAGCGGCACGCGCCGAGGGTGGCGCAGTGGCCGAGGCCGTGGAGAATCCGTTTCGGCGGGTGGCGCGGTATCTCTTAAAATATCGAGGGCTGTTTGGGCTGACGTTGGGTTTGGCGATCGGCAGCACGCTCTTTCTTATCGCGATCCCGCAGGTCATCAAATGGATCGTCGATGACGTGATCGGTGCGGGCCGTCAGGATCTGCTCATCTGGGGAGTGGTGGCACTCACGGTCTGTTACTTTTTGCGCGATGCCCTCAACTCGCTCCGCATTCGGGTGAACAACAATCTCGAGCAGAAGGTGCTGATCGATCTGCGCGGTGACTTACATTCGCGGCTGCTCGAGCTGCCGGTGGGTTACTACGACAAACGCCAGACGGGCGAGATCGCCTCCCGCGTGATCGAGGATGTGCAAAATGTTGAACGCGCCCTGCTCGACGGCACGGAGCAGGGCACCGTGAGCCTACTCACGCTGTTCGGCATCAGCACGATATTGTTTCTGCAGCAGCCGATGTTGGCGGCGCTGGTTTTGGCCCCCTTGCCGATCGTCATTTTTATGGGACGACTGCACTTCAAGGCTGGCCGCAAGCTGTGGAAAACCACTCGCGAAGCCGCCGGCGCATTGAACGGACTGCTGATGGAGAACATTTCGGGACACCGGTTGATCAGTTCATTTTCGTTGGCCGATCGCGAACGTGGCCGGTTTCAATCCGCCGCGAGTCACCTGCAAGATTCGACGCTCAAGGCGATGTATCGCTGGTCGATCCATGGTCCGAGCACCAACTTTGTCAGCAGCCTGGGTGCCGTGGCCGTCATGGGGGTGGGCGGTTTCTTGTTGATCCAAAGTCAGGCGACTGGCGGAGATTTTACGCTCGGAGATTTTATCAGCTTCTTCGCCTACTGCACCATGGTTTACGAACCGGTGCGGAGCCTCAACCAACTGAACCAAATGTTGGCGGCGGCGCGGGCCTCGAGTGATCGCGTGTTCGAGATTCTGGATCATCCGATCGAGATCGCATCGCCCGCGGAACCGAAACCATTCCCCGCCGGGGTGCCTGCCGTGAGCTACCGGAATGTGTCTTACGGGTATCCGGATCGACCGCCGGTGTTGGATGACTTTTCGCTCGATCTTCCCGCTGGTAAGGTGACGGCGTTGGTTGGCCACACGGGTGCAGGCAAGACGACGTTGGCGAATCTGTTGCTCCGTTATTACGACGTGACGGGAGGGTCGGTATCCTTGGGTGGGGTGGACGTGCGCGAGCTCGAGTTAGACGTCGTGCGGCAGCAGATCGGTCTCGTGGCGCAGGAGCCATTTTTGTTCAACGGCACCGTCGCGGATAATCTACGGCTCGCCCGCCCGGAGGCGGCCGATGAAGACATTGTCGCCGCCCTCGAAGCGGCCGCTGCATGGGACTTCGTGGAGAGCCTGCCCGATCAGCTTGAAACCCAAATCGGCGAACGAGGAGTGCGGCTTTCTCAAGGCGAAAAACAACGCCTCACCATTGCCCGCGTGATCCTACGCAACCCACCCATGGTAATCCTTGATGAGGCGACTGCGAGTGTGGACACGATCACGGAGAACGCCATCCAGCAGGCCCTCGGAAAGCTCGTGCAAGAGCGCACCACCCTCGTGATTGCGCATCGTCTATCGACGGTGCGACGCGCCGATCAGATCGTGGTGTTAGCGCATGGTCGCATTGTCGAAAAAGGCACGCACGACGGACTACTCAAGAAGGCCGACGGTGCCTACGCCAAACTCTGGCGCGCCCAGGCCCAAGCCGACCAACACGCCTTCGAGACCCTCAGCGAACTGTGAGCAGTTGGCTCGTTGTCGATCTGCCCTAGTTGGTCGCTAGGGCCAGAGGTTTCACCTCGGACTGGATTCTGGGCAGGAGTTCGCTATCTGCTTTGCGTAGGTCGAATTGGTTTTGTAGATTGATCCACAGTTCAGGAGAGGTGCCGAAGTAGGTGGCCAACCGCAGCGCGGTTTCGGTGGAAATCGAGCGCTTGCCATTCACCAGTTGGTTCATGGTCGGCTGCGAGATGCCAGCGTCTTTGGCAACCCGGTAGGGGGTGACGCCGGCCGGTTCGATAAATTCAGCTAAGAGGATTTCACCGGGATGGGGTTCGGGAATGGAAGAAGCGTTCGATTTCATAATGAAGAGGTTTAGTGGTAGTCGACGACTTCGACTTGGTGGGCATGTCCGTGGGCGAATCGGAAGCAGATGCGGTATTGATCGTTGATCCGGATAGAATGTTGACCGCGCCGATCGCCACTCAGTTTTTCCAAACGGTTTCCGGGAGGGAGTTTGAGATCCTCAATGGATGTGGCGGCACCGATAAGACGAAATTTCCGGTGTCGCTGATTATTCCACAGGCCTGCGGTGTGTTTGCAGGCGAAATCTTTGATCATCTGAAGTCGTCAGCAAAGTAGGGAAACAACTATGTTCGTCAAGCAAACATAGTTGTTTAACGAACACATTCCTTACTTTCGTCCGAAGTGGCGGTCGGCGAAGTTGAGGTATTGCTCCCAGTCGTAGTCGGTCACGTTGTGTTTACCGGTGCGCAGGTGGTAGCCGATGTGATCGCCGACCGGGTGATCGGCGACGGGCTGATCGTCAACGGCCAGTCCAATTTTCCCAAACAGCGCATACACGGGTTCGGCGTGTTTCCCGGACAAGAATTCACCGCGTGGGTCGGCCCATACATCGATGGTGGCGCTGGCGATATAGACGGGGCGCGGAGCCATTAGCGCGATGAGCATGTGTTGATCCACCGGCATGGCGGCTTCGTTTTCGTTATACGCTTGATGGGCATCGTTGAACCAGTGCGGGAAGCTGGTATTGATGCGCTCCACGGTTTCACCAAAGTGGCGGCGGGCGAGGGCGGCACCGCCGCAACCGGAGTTATTAGAGATCACGATAGCGAAGCGCTCGTCGGAGGCTCCTCCCCATAGCGAGGATTTGCCGAGGCGCGAGTGACCCAGGAGGGCGACTTGCTCGTGATTGACAGCCGCATCGTTTTCGAAGTAATCCATCGCGCGACTCAGGCCCCAAGCCCATGCGCCGATTGTGCCCCATTCGTTGGCGTCCGGTTGGGTCTGTCCATCGCGATAGAACATCGGGTGAATGCCGTTTTGAAATCCGTCGTCAAAATCCGGATCGAGATCACCACAATATATCGTGGCCATACCATAACCCCGTTCGAGGGCCGCCTCGATTGCCCAGCGTTTAGCGGATGTCCCGCGATCGGCTTCGGTGGATCGGTGATCACCACCCCGTATCCAATTTTGGTTAACTGGCACTGCGGGATCGTGGGTCACGGTGTGATTGCCGTTAAAATTCAGCCCGACAAAAAGCGGCGAGTGACCGTCGACGCCGTTGGGCAGATAGATCAAAATATCCATGGCCACTTCGTGACCGCGGGCGGCGAAGTGAGCGCGCACCTGCTTGCGGGTGGCGCGTCCGTCGTAGGCCTGATCGTCACTCTCGAGTAATTCGAATCGGACCGCGACGTCAGCCGTGGGGGTGCGCCCGAAGACGTGATCTTCGAAGAGGCGGAGCACCTCGGCGCGGCGGTGGTGCTGCCATGCCGCCGCGTCGGTGACAGGCTTGCCGGCGAGATCCACGAGGGGGTCCGGCAGCGTGTAGGCTGGCACCTCAGCTTCGTCGTAGTTGAAGCCGGCCGGTTGGGCTTCGGCGTCGGGGATGAAAGTCATGGCAGCGAAGGTGACGCTCAACAGGCAGGCCACTTGGGGAAGGTTAGGGTAGGGCATGGGGGTAGAGGAAAGGCGGAAAGGTAACTCGATCATCTCCGCAACGGAAGAGCGGAGCTTGCTTAATAGAATAATGATGATCGTGGATTGCGGCGAGGCGAGTAAGTTGCGTTGATGCCGCGTGTCAGAACCCCGACGTTACCTATGAAGCTACTTTTCATTTTCTTTTCTTTCGTTCTCGGTGGGTTGTATAGCGCTACTGCGGCGGATCGTCCGAATGTGTTGTTCATCGCCGTCGATGACCTCGCCCCGAGTTTGCGTTGTTATGGTGATCTCGTAGCGCAGACGCCGCACATCGATCGCCTCGCGGCCACGGGCGTGCGCTTTGATCGCGCTTATAACCAACTGCCGTTGTGCAACCCCACGCGGGCTTCGGTCATGACGGGACTGCGACCCGACGAGATCCAAGTCTACGATCTCGATGCGCATTTTCGGGATACGGTGCCGGATGTCATCACGTTGTCGCAGCAGTTTAAAAATGCGGGCTGGTTCACCGCCCGCGTGGGGAAAATTTATCACTACAATGTTCCCGCCAGCATCGGCACCGATGGTTTCGATGATGCGCCTTCCTGGCAAATGACGGTCAATCCCGCTGGACGTGACAAGGACGAGGAACACCTGATCTACAACGCGGAACCTCACCGCAAAATCAGTGGTGCGTTGAGTTGGCTAGCAGCGGATGGCGCAGACGAGGAACAGACCGACGGCATGATCGCGACCGAAGCCATTCGACTCATGAATGAGAAGCAGGACGAACCGTTCTTTTTGGGTGTGGGGTTCTTTCGTCCGCATACACCGTTCGTCGCCCCGAAGAAATATTTCGACCTCTACCCGCTCGAAGATATCCGACTTCCCTATGCGCCCACCGATGATCGCGACGACATCCCCACCGCGGCCTTTGCCCACAACAATCCGATTCCTAATTACAGTCTCGATGAACTGACGCTCAGGAAATCGCTTCAGGCCTATTACGCGTGTGTTTCGTTCATCGATGCGCAGGTTGGACGACTGCTCGGTTCGCTCGAGGAACTGGGTTTGGCGGACGATACGATCGTCGTCTTTTGGAGCGATCACGGTTACCATCTCGGCGAGCACAACGGCATCTGGCAGAAGCGCACCCTGTTCGAGCAAAGCTCACGTTCGCCCCTCATCATCCGCGCACCGCAAGCCGCCGGCAATGGCACCGCCTCACCGCGCGTGGTGGAGTTTGTTGATATCTATCCGACGGTGATGGAGCTCGCCGCACTCGCGCCGACCCATGCACTTTCCGGTCAAAGCTTAGGTCCGTTGTTGGCCGACCCAATCGCTGCGTGGGACAGCAATGCGGTCACCCAGGTGCTGCGTCCGTCCGATGACCGTTTGTCGACTCCCGTGATGGGTCGCAGCATCCGCACCGAGCGCTGGCGCTACACGGATTGGGAGGAGGGCGTTCGCGGCGAAGAGCTCTACGATCACTACGGTGACCCGATGGAGTTCAACAATCTGGCCGTCGAACCGGATGCCGAAGCGCGTGCCGTCATCGCCCGCCTGCGCCCTCTGATGGAAGCGAAGGCCAGCGGTAAGATCCCTACTACGCCAATCAATCAGACTCGACTGTGAACTCTCGGGAGGGCGGGTCTTCGCCTCTGGCGCGTTGCTTGAGCCGCTGCCGCCACATCCACATATTTTCCACCTTGGTCCGGGCCCACGGGGTTTTGCGCAAAAACGTGAGACTCGATTTAATGCTCGGATCGTGGGTGAAGCAACGCACCGGGATGCGCTCGCCCAGATTCTCCCATCCCAACTCCTCCACGAGATCGGTCACGATCGCCTTGAGCGTCATGCCGTGCAGCGGGTCGTTGGACTTGGGTTTATCTTCCATGCTGAACTAGACGAAGTCGGTCGGACCATTGCCAGCGGGAAACGCACGTGCCGCTTCGGAGCCATGCAGTGCAGGCCAAGCACCCAGCGTTGAAGACTAGCCGCTCGGCGCGC
>CAJXQX010000133.1 GCA_913058185.1 uncultured Verrucomicrobiota bacterium | reverse complement strand
CCCAACGCTAAGCATATACTAATGAATACCAGACCGCGAACCCCCCGAACCCCCAGGATCCTCAGTGTGATCCTGTTGTTTGCCGGCATCGGCAGCATCAACCTCTCGGCCCAGTCCGTTTCTCAAGGCGAGACCGACTCCGAAGAAGTTATCGAACTTTCACCCTTCTCCGTGAGTGCGGCAGAAGATAACGGTTACGCCGCGGTTAACACGTTGGCCGGAACGCGTCTCAAAACCGATTTGAAGGATCTCGCCGGCGCGATTCAGGTCGTGACCGAGCAGTTCATGGAAGATACCGGAGTCACCAATTCGGAGGATTTATTCCTCTACACCACCAATACGGAAGCCTCCGGTCCGGACGGCAATTTCGGTGGCGGCGGCGCTGAGCGTCGTAACCCTGAACAAGCCCGCGTGCGTGGTCTTTCGAATCCTGACCGGACTCGAGGATACTTCCTCACCAACATCGGTTTCGATGCCTACAACACCGATCGTGTCGCCATTGCGAAGGGCCCGAACGCGTTGCTCTTCGGTCTCGGTAGCCCCGCTGGTATTGTTAATAATAATCTCAAGCAGGCTAAATTCCAAGACGCCAATCGCGCCCAATTTCGTTTAGGTAGCTGGGGGTCGCATCGCGAAACGATCGACATCAATAAGGTGTTGGTGGAGGACAAGTTGGCCGTTCGTTTGATCGGTCTGAACAATCAAAATAAGTTCAAACAAAAACCAGCATACGAAGATGAGCAACGTATCTACGGTGCTTTGAACTGGTCGATCACCGACAGCACCTCGCTCAAAGCCAATATTGAGCAAGGCACCAAGGATGCCACTCGTCCTAATACCAGCTCACCCACCTCCAATATCCCAACCTGGGTCGCGGATGGCATGCCGGTTACCACCGGCAATTTCAGTCAAACCGGATTCGGAAGCTTCGGTGGAAATCGCGCGCCTCAATACATCTACGACGGACCGGCAGCTACCGCAGTTTCGGTCGGATTCGACCCCGATCCAGCGACCTCCGGTCCAGATGGCATCCGTCGCACCCATTATACTTACGCTAATCGTGCAGAAGATGGCGGCAGTGGATTCAGTGACGCCGTTTTGAACGACTCTAACCGGTGGATCTTTGACTTCCGAAATAACTACCTCGGCGGATTGGATAATCAGCAGAAGTATGACTTCTCTGCTGTCAATGTGGCTCTTGAGCAACGTTTAGGGCAGAATGCCGGTATCGAACTCTCTTTCGATGATCAATACTACCAGTCGTGGTCCCGTGACCGGGTGGGTAACGGCATCTCTGTTGATGCCAGTAGTTTTCTGCCATACTTCGTTTCAGATGGGAATGGCGGCACGGTAGATGCAACCAATCCGAATGTCCGTCGTCCCTACGTCACCCTAACGGAAAACATGCGCAAAGCTGAAACAGAGCGTGAAGCGGTTCGCCTGACCGGTTATTACGACCTAGATTTCAAGGAAATTGGGGACAACTTGGGCTGGCTCGGACGTCACGTCTTCACCGGTGTAGCCAGTGATCAATCCTCGGAGGTTCTGCGTTACAGCAACAATTACGGCAGCTCCATCACGGGCGAAATGGAAGATGTTTTGCAGGCAAATCGTGCCCGTGACTTCACCTCTTCCTCCTGGGATCGTCGTGGCCAAGGTAAACGTTACCTCGGACCGGCAATCACCGGGGTTCCCTCCAGTGGATTTGCGGCCAGCCGCGTGCTGACTAACGTGACACCTCGCGTCGGCGATTGGTCTGCATGGATGTATGATAAATTTGCCGCGCCAATCGTCCCTGGGCACACCGGTGCCTACCGCCAAGTCAACGGTAGTTTCAATCACGACCCGGTCACCTCCGCTTCGATTGACCGTCAAGAAATCGAAACCTACGCCCTCACGGGTCAAAGTTTCCTCTTCAACGACGCGATTGTCGCCACCTATGGCTGGAGGCAAGACAAGGCCTCGTCCTTCCGCGACGGCGCTCCTGACCAAAATGCTGATAATATCGCATTGATTGATTCGCTTCAATTGCCCGGCACTCCCGACAGCTCCGTTAAGGCGGACGTCTTCTCTTGGGGCATCGTCGGACACGTGCCGACTTCTCTGACCGAGAAACTTGGCATGAAGCTGAGCGCGCACTACAATGAATCGGAAAACTTCGTGCCATTACCTGGGCGGGTTTCACTGTTAAATCGTCCTCACGACAGTCCTGCTGGATCGACAGAAGAATTCGGTTTCTCCTTCGGCAATATGGATGATACCTTCCATGTCCGGGTGAACTGGTATGAAACCATTTCGATCAACCAGACCGACAACTCGGCAGGTTCCGCAGCTATTCCCAATTGGGAACGTTTGTTCTACAACAACGTGCGTAATTCACTCCAAGAGTTGGAAGAACGGGTCCCCGGTGATCCTTCCCAAGGCTACTGGCCCAACAATATCAACTGGGCTGACACCTACACCCTGCCACCTCTCGGCATGCGTGAGGCCTTCTGGACTCCAATTAATCCGGATCCTTCGCCTGGAGGAACCAATGCAGTTTCGGATCACCCCAACTCCAATGTCACAGGCGTATCTGACTTCATCTCGAAGGGCATGGAAATCGAAGGAGTCTGGAATCCTAACAGCAATCTGACGATGGCGTTTAACGTGGCCCAGCAGGAGGTTTCAAAAACCAACGTGCTGCAGTCCTACCGGGAGTATTTCGATATTCGTGAGCCCCAATGGCTCGCTATGGGTGCTCTCGTCGCCCGCCCGAACACTTACAAAAATGATGAACCTCAAACGATTTACCAGAGGACCCGCACGGTCCAATGGGCAGGTCTCATCCCTCGCATTGCGGCTGAGGGGCAACCTAGTCACGAAATCCGTGAATGGCGCGCCAACTTCATTACGAACTACAAGTTCAATGATGACAGTAAGCTCAAAGGGTGGTCCGTCGGTGGTGCCTTACGCTGGCAAGATCAGGTGGCTGTCGGTTTCGAGGATGGATCCGTTAATGGTGCAACCGACTATGGGGTGGATGGACTCGGCTCATTCAGTGTCGCCGATTTCGATTCGCCGATTTTCGGACCCGCTGAGACCAACGCCGATGTATGGTTCGCCTATGGTCGCAAGATCATGAAGGACAAGGTCGGATGGAAGATTCAGCTCAACGTTCGTAACGTGCTGAACAACGACGACCTCATCATCACTGGCGCTGATTTTGATGGTCTTCCGACCCGGATTCGGATCGTGAATCCAATCAATTACCGTCTCACCACGACGTTCGACTTCTAGTAGGTCACTAGGAAACCGGCGTTGAGCCGGTGTGTGCTTCCAGCGGGCTGGCCATGTGTAAACGTGCCAGCCCGCTTTACGAAGCGATCTTCAAATAACCAAACCGTCTCGATTTTTTCAAAGCAGTCGCAGCAGAGATTATACCTCGTTGCACTCGACCCGTTATCTCCAATTCTAGAGCGTGAGTCTTTCAATTTTCCCGTCCGACTGGATGACAGTTTCCCGTATTGATTCAAAGCCAGATGAAGAATCCCCGCCTAAAAGGTATCCTCCCTGTAATTCCAACGCCGTTTGATGATAGTGGCGTAATTGATGCCGATGCGTTCCGGCGGGTTGCAGGATTTTGCGTCGAATCCGGCGCTGGTGGCGTGGTTTTCCCCGGTGTCGCGAGCGAATACGATTTCCTCACCCCGGAAGAACAACAAACCCTCACGGCTATCCTATGCGACGTGGCCCGTGATCGCACTCCAGTGATATGTGGGGGAGGCAGAGGCGACCCTGCGACGATAGGCGCGAACATCCGCGCTGCCCAGGGACTTGGTGCAATCGCTGCCATGGTATTGGTGCCAAAGCACTATGCCACCGATGTTCAAGGTGCTGTGGTATTCATGCAGGCCGTGATCGCGGCGGCGCCCGGTATGGATATCATTCTGCAAAACGCGCCGGCTCCGACCGGTGCGGGACTTCCCTCGGAAGACGTATTACGGATCGTGCAGGCGTGTCCGGCCATCCGTTACGTGAAGGAGGAGGCATTGCCATCCGGTCCTCGCGTAACCGCTCTCCAAGAAAATGCACCCGACCATTTCGACGGCGTGATCGGCGGCGGCGGCGCCCGCTATGTCATCGATGAAATGACCCGCGGTGCGATAGCCGCCATGCCGGCAGCGGAGATCACCGACATCCACGTTAAAATGTGGAACGCGTTTCAATCGGGCCAAGAAGGTGTGGCCCGCAGTCTTTATATGAGAACACTGCCGCTGCTTGTGATTCAGACCATCTACCGGATGCGTTTGACCAAACACGTGCTGACTACTCGCGGCGTGTTGGATAATGCCAATGTGCGCGCACCTCTCATGAAATTTGATGCTTATGATCAAGCGGAAGTCGCTCTCCAGTTGGATAGTATCTCCGATCTGTTAGGCGCAGCCCCAACTACGATTGCCGTCGCATGAGCAAAGTAAAAAAAGTCGAAGCCTTTGTGCTCACCGTTCCCCGCGACGAACCTTACTTGGGCGGGCAACACAATGATGAGGGAGCTAACGAACGTGGCTACTTTGTGCGCCAGCGTAACCGCACGGTTTACCCGATTATGGATCGCTCAGTCGTGGTGCGACTCGAGACCGAATCCGGCGTGATCGGGTGGGGCGAGACCTACGGCCTCGTCGCTCCTCGGGCGGTGCTGGCTCTCATCAATGATTTTATGTGCGACTTCGTCGTGGGGCGTGACGCCTTTGACGCGGCGGTCATCCACGAGGATCTCTACAACATGATGCGCTTCCGCGGCTACGGCGGTGGATACTACATGGATGCGCTGGCTGCGATCGATATCGCGCTGTGGGACGCCGCAGGTCGCTGCGCCAATTTACCCGTCGCCAAGTTACTTGGCGGACGTCGCCGGGACAGAATTCCGGCCTATGTTTCCGGTTTGCCCAAACCGACGCTTACCGAACGCGCTGAGTTCGCGGCCGAGTGGCAGGGTAAGGGTTTCAATAGTTTCAAATTTGCCGCTCCGATGGCCGAAAAAAGCCTCGCCGCAGAGATTTCCGGTTTACGCGAAGTCTTAGGATCTGAAGCCCGCATTGCCGCGGACATGCATTGGACCTGCACATCCGCCGAGGCGGTTTCGCAGATTAAGGAAATGGAACCGCACGGTCTCTGGTTTGCGGAGGCTCCGGTCGCGACCGAAGATGTGGCCGGTCTGGCCGACGTCGCCCGTGGCGTGCAAACGCCGATCGGCGTGGGCGAAGAGTGGCGCACGGTTTACGATGCCCAGGCTCGAATCAATGCGCGAGCGGTTCATATTATCCAGCCCGAGATGGGGCACACTGGCATCACTGAATTTATGCGCATGGGGTTAGCGGCTCAGGCGGCGCACCTCCGGATTATTCCCCATGCGACAATTGGATCGGGTATCTTTCTCGCCGCGAGTTTACAGGCCAGTTCGGCCCTCGAATGTGTCGAGGCGCACGAATTTCAGCACTCGATATTCTGCCGCAATACCGGCCTGATTACCGAAGGCATTGAATGCAAAAATGGTGAGTATATTCTTGCTGATAAGCCCGGTATCGGGGTCGAGCCGACAGAGGAAATGATTTCAAAACTGGAGAGATAATCCCTCATGGTTAGTCCAGACTGACTCCGGTTTTCGGAGAGTGAGCGCCTGAAAATATCCCGCTATGCAAGTAATCGATTACATTGTCATTCTGCTTTATGTCGTCGGTGTCGTCGGCGCCGGCATGGTTTTTGCCGGCAGAATGAAAACCTCGAAGGAGATGTTCTCCGCTGGTGGTCAGTCGCCGTGGTGGGTGTCGGGTCTATCCGGATACATGACCATGTTTTCTGCGGGCACTTTTGTGATTTGGGGAGGCATTGCCTACCGCTACGGCTTTGTTGCGGTGGTGATCAATCTGGGCTACGGCGTGGCCGCCATATTGGTCGGGAGGTTCGTGGCGGGGCATTGGCGGAAGCTCGGCGTGGACTCTGCCCCCGAATTTTTGCAACTCCGCTTCGGTCCCGGTGTGGTGCAGTTTTATACTTGGTTTAAGGGTATCGTGAATCTCTTCACCATGGGTGGTTCGGTTTATGCGCTGTCCAAGATCGTATCCGTCTTGGTGCCGTTGCCTTCGGGACACATGTTGGCGGATCCCACTACCGGTTACCTGTCGGTGTCACTGATCTCGATTGCGCTGTGTATCCT
>CAJXQX010000132.1 GCA_913058185.1 uncultured Verrucomicrobiota bacterium | reverse complement strand
TGCGGGTCGAGGTGGCCGCGGAAGATCAGCGATGGTTCAAGGACCGGGCACTCATCTCCCTCTCAACGCTCAGGCCCACAAATCTGAAGGCTGAGTATATCCAACAGCTCGAACGACAACGCTTCGCCACTTTCTCCCACCTGCCCGAGGACTTCTTCGCCGAAACCCCGATTTCCAATGAAGAAATCGACGGTCGCGAAGCCATTATCATGCACGCTCCAAGCGAAATGCTCTTCCGCTTGGATTCACCGATTTCAGAGGTTCGTGGGGCTCATGGTTACCCTGCCGGCGCCTATTCCAACGGCGGGGAAACTGACGGCGCGACGTTCCTTATCAAATGGACGGATGGAGAGACTGAACGACTTCTTTACGAGCGCCGCATCGAGCCATTTTCCGAACCGGGAGATCAAGGACTCATTGACTTCGATTTACGCGGACTAGACCTCCCCGCACGAGGGGAACTCCGGTTCACCATCTCAATCAACGGTGACCCGGGCTGGGATTGGACGGCTTGGTCTGGAATCACCTTGGAATAGTTATCCCAGTCAATCTTCCGTTGCTTGCCGTATCCGAAGCACCGAATCTCCACCCTTTCACATGACCGTTAAACCTGAACAACCTGAATTTGAACTGACTCTGCTGATGCCGTGTCTTGACGAGGCCTTGACGTTGCCCGGTTGCCTCAAGGAAGCGCGTGAGACAATCGACACGTTAAACGTCTCGGGCGAAATTCTGATCGCCGACAACGGCAGCACCGACGGTTCCCAAGCTATCGCAGAAGCGGCGGGCGCGCGAGTGGTGCCCGTCCCCCAGCGGGGCTATGGACATGCTCTGAATACAGGTATACAGGCAGCCCGCGGGAAATATGTGATCATGGCAGATGCCGATGGCAGTTACGATTTCCGCGAGTCCGGCCCTCTTTTGGAGGCACTACGCAACGGGGATCATCTTGCGATGGGTAATCGCTTCGCGGGTGGCATTCACCCGGGTGCGATGCCGTGGAAGAATCGCTACATCGGAAATCCCGTATTGAGCTTTCTCGGGCGATTGTTTTTCAAGATCCCGACCCGTGATTTCCACTGCGGTTTGCGGGGAGGATCACGCGAAGCTTTGGTTAGTTTAAATTTACGGACTGGAGGCATGGAGTTCGCTTCAGAGATGGTCATCAAAGCTGCCCTATCCGGCATGAAGATGTCAGAGGCTCCCATCTCACTGCGTCCCGATGGACGAGATCGCGCTCCTCACCTGCGCCCGTGGCGCGATGGATGGCGGCACCTGCGATTCATGTTTTTGTTTAGTCCCAGTTGGTTATTTCTACTGCCGGGGATTTTGCTGTCCTTGGCGGGGATAGCCGGTTTTGCGACTCTACTTCGTGGCCCCTTTGATTTGGGTCCCGTGACTCTTGATGTGCATACGCTGCTATATACCGCGGCCGCCATCCTATGTGGATCGCAGGCCATCGCATTCGCGGTGATATCCAAAGTATTTGTCCATGAGGCTGGCCTCGCGCCGCCTCAACCAGGCCAAGCTCAGACACCATTTCCCGGGTTTACCTTAGAGCGTGGCATTGTGGGGGCCGTGGCCCTCGGGGCGCTAGGGCTAGGGCTATCCATTGAAGCTGTTTTGATGTGGCAGGACAATGCCTTCGGCGGACTTTCGCCGACTCGAATTTTGCGTTGGATCGTTCCCGGTGTGACCTGCCTGGTTTTATCCATGCAACTCGTTCTGGCCGGATTTTTCGTTGATATGATCCGGTTGCGCCTCCGTCGCTGATGTCTTTTCGCAAGCTAGTATTCAGTCTTTTATTACTTGCGCTGCTGGGGGGAGCTCTAGCGTTCAAACGTCACACCGAGGCATTCGATACCCTGTCACTGGACGAGGTGACCACTCAGGAAATCAACAACCTCGACTACGACCCCGCGACCGGAGTCTTCCGGGTAACGGGACCGGACCCCTACATCTATTTGGACCTGCCGAAGCACTCCATTCCACTGCTAGAGTTGCGGTTGGACT
The DNA here is from genome assembly GCA_913058185.1 of uncultured Verrucomicrobiota bacterium. GTDB lineage: Bacteria > Verrucomicrobiota > Verrucomicrobiia > Opitutales > Opitutaceae > Actomonas. The sequence continues at coordinate 4,211 of CAJXQX010000132.1, read as the reverse complement.
TCAAAGGTCCCGCGCAACCGGGCGGCTGGTATATTTACCCCTGCCCCGCTCACTTGGCTCAACCTATTATCAATCAGGATTGGGTAGTCACTGCTGTCCCCGAAGCACGGGGAAACGACCACTCACTGATTTGGACACTGGAAAGCAGTCAGCTCGCGCGGATCGACTTCCCCGACGAACTCAATGTGCCTCTCACGCTTGAGCAAGTGGTCCTCTCGACCGAATACGCCAGTAGTCGTAGTTCCGTATATGTAGCGATGATCGCGGTGGGGGCCGTGGCGGTGCTGTTACTACTGATCGGCGGATTAGGTCCCCGTCTGCATCACCCCATCGCCCAGGGATTGTTGATGCTGCTACTCGTGGCACTCAAGACTTGGATCGCTTCCTCCATGGGGCAGTCGTTTCTCATGCAAATGGCTCACGATGACCGACTGTTTATGATGCAGGGGCAGTCGATCCACGAGGGTCAATGGCTTGGTCCATTCAACGAACTCACGATGGCTAAAGGTCCGGTGTTCCCGATGTTCTTGGCTCTATCCGCTGCGTCCGGACTTTCGCTACAGTTCAATGTAGCCCTCTTCCACGCTCTCGCCTGCTTACTATTGGTGGCCGCGTTTTCGCCGTGGATCAAACATGCGGGCTGGCGCATCGCTTTGTTCGCGTTGCTGCTTTTTGACCCTCAGTCTCTATCGGCTGAGATTCTTGGCAGGTTGCTACGTGGCATGGTTCAACCGGCCCTCACGCTGTTCACTTTAGCGGGTTTCATTGGAATGGTCTGTCGTTGGAACCGTCCGATCTGGCACTTAATCCCATGGGGATTATTTGCGGGCTTAGCTGCTGCCGCCTTCTCCTATTCTCGGGAGGAAGGCATTTGGCTTTTGCCGTCGATTGTCTTGCTCGCCGGCGGTGCAATGGTGGCAAGGTGGAAGGGTTCGTCCGAAAAGAGATGGTTGATCGCCCTAATCGTGATCGCGCCACTGTTAACCTACACGACAAGTCGAGCAACCCTACGGGCGGTTAACAAAGCGCACTATGGCATGGCTATCGGAGTGGATGGCGGCGAAACCTCATTTGCGGACGCTCACGGAGCTCTCCTCCGCGTAACGAACCCCCTTCCACTAGCCGGAGCCCCCAGCACCGCGCCAGCTCGTGCGTTGATTTACGAGCAAAGTCCCACGTTCGCAAAACTGGCCGATGTGTTCGAAAACCGGATGATGCCGAAGTGGCGCAACGCCGGTTGGGAGTGGTATGAAACCCATGAACGTTCCGGTGAAGAGATTCGTAATGGCTGGTTCGCTTGGGCGCTCCGTGAGGCAGCTTCAATCGAAGGCTACTACGAAACTCCGACCAAGGCCGACGCCTTCTGGAAGCAGGTGGCAAATGAGATCAACTCGGCAGTCGATGATGGAAGACTTGAAGGCGGTTCGGCCAAAAGCGGTTTCTTTCCTACATGGCACGACAGTTATCTGGCACCCACTATCAAAGGCTGGTTTCGGGCGATAGATTTGATGGTCAGATCAACTGATTTCCTCCCGCACAGCATTGCGTCCCAAGGAAAGGCGGAAGAGATTGCCGAAATGGCAGAGCTCTATCACGTGGAAGCCACGATCGAGATATCGGCGGACTCTTGGGATGTCCAGGTCCGCCATTTTATTGCACGCATCCTGGGATGGTTGGGTTGGCCACTTACTCTCCTCGCGCTCGGATGCACTGGGTGGTTGGCAAAAATGAGCCGCACCAGTCCAGAAGCGCGATTAAGGTTATCTGTCCTACTGTCACTTTGGGGCGGAGCCACCGCCTTGGCGTTGATCGTCAGCTTAGTCGAAGCCACTTCCTTCCCGGCCATCATCGGAGCCTACTTGGCTCCGGCTGTTCCTTTGATCATCTCCTGCTGGGTGCTGGCACCCGCCTGGGCTTGGCAGTTTAACCCTTCCGCAAAGCAAAATGCGCTCTTGGAATCTTAAAACCAACTGGCCCGGCGTTCTTCTACTCGTCTGCGCGCTGGGAGTCTTCTTTTGGGCCGCTTCCCGCGGTTGGAACTACCCTCCCACCGATTCACATGCCGCGCGACAAGCCCAGACTGCGATCACCGCTCAGATGCTCTACGAAAATGGACTCTCTCCACTCACACCGTTCAACGGATTGGGCCCTCCGTGGAATGTCCCGATGGAGTTCCCTACCTATCAAATTGTCACCGCCTTACTCACGAACCTGACGGGGGGCGACATCATCAGTGCCGGGCGAATCGCTTCGCTGATTGGTTCACTACTGCTAATCCCTCCGCTTTGGCTATTACTGGGTCGGCTCAATCTGTCGGCCAACGAGCGTCTATTCACCGTCGCGCTCCTTTTCAGTTGCCCATTGTGGGTTCACTTTTCGCGCAGTGTGCTAATCGAAACCTGGGCCATTGCTCTAGCTCTTTGGTGGTTAGCCGCATTAGTTGAAGTGCTTTCCCGGCCTACCTTATCCTGTTCATGGTTAATTTCAGCAGCGGCCTTGGGCGTGCTTTCCGCTCTCACTAAAGTCACCAGTTTTGCGGTGGTCTTGCCCGTTGGAGCATTAATCACCGCTAGCCTATTCCGGAGTCTGAAGCTGAAGGGACTAGTAAGACCCGCGATCGCAACCGGACCGGGAATCTTAGCCGCGCTTGCCTGGACTCATCTGACTGATGGTCTGAAGCAAATGCACCCTTACGCCGATTTTCTGACTTCGGAAAAACTAAGTGCATGGAATTGGGGAACGCTTGCTCAACGGCTTGACGGGGCCTGGTGGCAAAGGTGGACAGAACATCTCGGCCTCATTGTGCCCGTTGGATTGTTCATCCTGTTGGTTTTTGGGTTAATCAAAGGAAACACCAAAATCCGCATCGGAATCGGATTGGCTACGCTCACATCCGTTACCGGGCCACTGGCCTTCGCCAACCTCTACTACGTTCACAATTACTACTTCATCGCCGTCGCTCCGGCCGTGATTGTTGCAGTCGGCCTCGGACTCACTACCCTCTGGAGGCTAGCCGAATCCCGTCGCTGGCAGCAAATCCTGATCGTGTTTGGCATCCTCGGTTTCGGATATATTCAAACCCAAAGCTACTTGGTCGGCTTCGGAGAGGGACAGGTGCGCAATCGGCCACTGCCGGAGTTGGCCCACTTACTTAAATCCATTTCCACCCCAGACGACAATATTGCGGTCATCGGGCGCGAATGGGACCCACTTCTCACCTATGCAACGGACCGAGCGATGGTTTTCGTGCGTGAAACTCACGAAACGGATGAAGATGCCTGGCAACTCTCGCGGGCTGCACTGGATGGCGAAGACTACACCATCTTGATTGCGATGGATTCCGTCGCAGGAGACCTAGCGTTTGTTCATCATCGTTGCCGTGAACTCGGTCTCGCAATCACCCCTCTCTTCACGACTGCCGATGCAGACGTGTATGTCTCGCAGGCCAAACTAGAGGAATTCGCGGCCTGGAGCGTGGAGCAACAGGCCGGAGGACTCGTGTTACCGCAACGACCTTTCCGGATGGAACCCGGGGAGTCTCGCATCGAGTTCATCACGGCCGATTGGCGGCCGGTAAAATTCTCGGAAGCCAACGGGATGCTCGACCAATGCCAGCCCTATCCTGACATGATATTCACGCGCCATGCCACGGCTCAGCTGCAAGCGGAGGGAAAAGATGTTTTGCATATTCATCCACCCGGGGGACTCCGATTCAATTCCCTGACCGTGGATCGAACTATTGTGCTAGAATACGGATTGCGGCCCGATATCTGGGAAAACCAACACGACTCCGATGGCGTGCGTTTTCGCTTATTCACCCGGGGTCCCAACGATCGCCAACGCTTGGCTTGGACTGATTGGGTGCGCCCGCTGTCAATTCCCGCGGATCAAACCATGTTGCACACTAAACTCAACCTTCCGGCCAATCACGAGTTGGAGCTTTGGATCGATGCAGGACCTGACCACAATCCCGGTTACGACTGGTCGATCATCGGTAAGATGACTGTAAGGTAAGAACGGCCAATTACGTTGCGGCCTAATTACTAGGATCATTCGCTACCTACCAATCCCGTGCAGGTTTCGTTCATCATTCCCGTATTCAACCAGTTGGCCCACACCCGAGCGTGTTATCGGGCTCTCTATGAGCATGTGCCCACTTCCACCTGTCTCTTATACACATCTCCGAGCCCACGAGACCGAGGCTGATCTCG
>CAJXQX010000131.1 GCA_913058185.1 uncultured Verrucomicrobiota bacterium | reverse complement strand
GGCGTGTTAACCGATTCCACGGCCGACATGGCCTGGGCTCTCATGTTCGCCATCGGACGACGCCTCGTAGAAGGCGACCAGCTCGTGCGCTCTCGGAATTGGCAAGGCTGGGGCCCTCTGCAACTCCTTGGTCAAGACATCACCGGAGCCACCCTCGGCCTGATCGGTTTCGGCCGCATCGGCAAAGCGATGGTCCAACGCGCTAAGGGCTTCGAAATGAAGGTGGTCTACTGGAATCGCACCCGTCTCTCCGAAACCGAAGAAACCGAATTAGGAATTACCTACGGCTCCCGCGAAGAGGTTCTGGCCCAATCCGATTTCGTTTCTCTCCACGTCGCACTCACCCCGGATACCACTCATCTCATCGGTCCCACGGAACTCGCCGCGATGAAATCCACCGCCTACCTCATCAATACAGCCCGTGGTCCCATAGTGGACGAAAAGGCGCTGGTCGAAGCACTCAAGTCGGGGTCAATCGGCGGTGCCGGATTGGATGTGTTTGAAAAAGAACCCATCCTCGAACCGGAGCTTTACGATCTACCCAACGTGGTCATTCAACCTCACCTCGGCAGCGCGACCATCGGGACGCGCACCAAGATGGGAAATATGGCAGCCGAAAACTGTTTCGCAGCTTGCAGCGGTGAACGCCCTCCCAATCTCGTGAACCCCGAAATCTACAACGAATAGTTTCAGCTGATACTGCCAAGCTCTCCCCTATTTCAGCTTGCCAGTATTTCAGTTTCTCAACTTTCAAAAACTACCCCTATGTCTTCCCTCCTCGCGCTTCTCCCCATCGCGGTCGTTGGTGTCTTCCTTGTCGGCCTTCGTTGGCCGGCCAGCAAGGCGATGCCGCTTTCGTTCATCACCGCCGCCTTGTTGGCGTTGTTTTATTGGCAGATTCCCGGTGCCCAGGTTGCCGCAGCCTCCGTGCGCGGACTGATGATCTGCCTACAGTTGCTCTTCATCATCTTCGGCGCGGTGCTACTCCTCAATACGCTCCGTGAAAGCGGCGGACTGGCCACCATCCGCAACGGCTTCACCGCGATCACTCCCGATCGACGGGTGCAGGTGATCATTATCGCTTGGTTGTTCGGGGCGTTCATCGAAGGGTCGGCCGGTTTTGGCACCCCAGCCGCGGTCTGCGTGCCTCTCCTGGTCGGACTGGGGTTCCCCCCCATGGCCGCAGTCGTCGCGGGTATGATGATCCAAAGCACCCCGGTTTCATTCGGCGCGGTGGGCACGCCGATTTTGGTAGGCGTCAACACCGGCTTAGGGGGTGCCCCGCAAGTCGAGGCCTTCAACGCAATTCAAGGCATCACTCAAGCCGGACTCGTAGATTCAATTGGCGCCCAAGTGGCCATGATTCACGCCGTGCCCGGAACGTTGATTCCTTTGCTGGTCGTCTGTTTCATGACGCGGTTCTTCGGTGCTAATCGATCCTTTCGCGAAGGACTGAGTATCTGGAAATTCGCCATCTTCTCCGCGTTCGCGATGACCATTCCTTACGTCATCATTGCCCGCACCCTCGGACCCGAGTTCCCCTCGCTGCTCGGTTCTCTCGTCGGACTCGCCATTGTGATTCCAGCGGCCAAACGAGGATTTCTATTACCCAAAAATGCGGCCTGGGATTTTCCTCCTCGCGAAGGCTGGTTGGCCGATTGGCAAAGCGACTCTGATCTGAAAATTGCCGAACCAACGACTCAGCTCTCCTTGTTTAAAGCTTGGTTACCTTACTTGCTGATCGCCGCGCTACTGGTCATCACTCGCCTTCCTTTCTTGGGCATCAAACCACTCCTGACGGGAGTCGCATTCGGCAGCTCGGGATTGTTTGGCACCAACGTCGGGTTTAGTCTGCAGCCACTTTACTTGCCGGGTTCAATTTTCCTGTTGGTGAGCGTGATAACCGTTTGGCTACACCGCATGCCTACCGGCGGGTTCGGTCGAGCTCTCTCGCAATCCGGTAAGATGATCGTCTCGGCCTCCACCGCCCTCGTATTCGCCGTGCCCATGGTTCAGGTTTTCATCAATTCAAATGGTGGCGCAGCCGGACTCGAGTCCATGCCCGTTGAGCTGGCGGGAGGAGTAGCCAATCTCGCGGGCAGCGCCTGGCCTTTCTTCGCTCCATTCATCGGAGGCATCGGCGCATTTGTTGCGGGCAGCAATACCATCAGCAATATGATGTTCTCGCTCTTCCAATTCGAAGTCGCCCAACGCATCGACGCACTGCCTCGAATCATCGTCGCACTCCAAGCAGTAGGCGGTGCCGCCGGCAATGTCATCTGCGTGCACAACGTCGTGGCCGCTTCCGCGGTGGTCGGTATGGTAGGCCGCGAAGGTGACGTCATCCGCAAGACGGTTCTCGTATTTCTGTATTACGCCACCGTCGCCGGAATCATTGGACTCATCTTCGCCTAAAATCGCCGAACACCTCTCAATCTGAAATCGTAAATCCACATGACTATTCCCGCCGAACTCGATCCCGCTGAACGCATTCTCATGGGCCCCGGTCCCAGCACCGTGCCTACCCGTATTCTCCGAGCTATGGGCTCGCCCACCTTGGGGCATTTGGATCCCCAATACATCGGTTATATGGACGAAACCTGCGCCATGCTGCGCGAGGTATTCCAAACCAAAAACCTACTCACCTTCCCGGTATCGGGCACGGGCATGGCCGGCATGGAAGCCATTGCTTCCAACCTGATCGAACCCGGTGACGAAGCGATCGTCTGCATCAATGGTGTCTTCGGTATACGGATGCAGGACATCATCGAACGCTGTGGTGCTACCGTGCATCCACTGCAGATCCCTTGGGGCGAAACCTTCACTGACGAAGCCGTCGCCGCGAAGGTCGCCGAGCATCCTAACGCCAAACTTCTCACCATCGTGCACGCCGAGACATCGACCGGAGCACACCAACCTCTCGCCGGCATCTCGAAGATCGTTCACGCCGCCGGTATGTTGTTCGTAGTCGATGCCGTCACCTCCCTCGGTGGCCATGAACTCAAGGTAGATGAATGGCAGATCGACGCCATCTTCTCCGGCACGCAGAAGTGCCTATCCTGCCCACCTGGCCTGTCACCAGTCTCTTTTTCCGATGCGGCCCTCGAGGTCATGGATACGCGTAAAACCAAGGTGCAGAGCTGGTATCTCGACGTGTCGATGCTCCGCAACTATTACACCGGATCAGGCGGGCGCGCCTACCACCACACCGCTCCGATCAACATGATCTATGCCTTGCGCGAAGCGTTGCGCATTGTGCTTGAAGAAGGACTCGAAAATCGCATCGAACGCCATCGGGTCATGCATCTGGAGCTCCGCGCCGGGCTCGAAGGTTTGGGCCTGAGCTACATTCCTCAAAACTCCCTGTATACGCTGAATTGCGTCACTGTTCCCGAGGGTATCGACGAGGCGGCCGTGCGTCGCAAATTACTCGAAAACTATTCTATCGAGATTGGTGCCGGTCTCGGTGTATTCGCCGGCAAGGCCTGGCGTATCGGTCTGATGGGACATTCCGCGACTCGTCGCAATATCCAGACAATCTTGGCCGCACTAAAAGACTGCATGGGCTGATCTCCAGCTCTCTTCACGCTTCATGACTTCCCTCGAAGGACTCCGGGATATCATCCCACCGGATCGTCTGTTCGTTGATCCGGCGCAGTTAAAGTCGTTCGAATCGGACGGCCTCACCGCCTTCAAAGCCACCCCGCGAGCGGTGGTGCTGCCGGAGACGTCCGATGAAGTGGTCGCCGTGGTTCGTTGGTGTGCCCGCGAACGGATTCCCTTCGTTGCCCGGGGTAGTGGCACCAGCCTTTCCGGCGGTTCCCTGCCCGTCGAAGATGGGATTGTGATCGGCCTGAATCGTCTCAATCGCATCATCGACTTGGACCCGGAGGAACGTATTGCCGTCGTCGAACCCGGAGTCATCAACGCACACGTCACTCAAGCCGCGACGCCTCACGGGCTGCACTATGCTCCTGATCCTTCAAGTCAGATCATCTGCACAATAGGAGGGAACGTCGCGTTCAATTCCGGTGGAGCACATTGCCTGAAATACGGCATGACCTCCAATCACGTGCTCGCGATCAAAGCCGTGCTCGCCACCGGCGAAGTGGTGACGTTCGGCAGCCGGAGTCGCGACCACTTGGGCCCTGACCTGACCGGTTTATTCTGCGGCTCGGAAGGCCTGTTTGGCATCGCCCTTGAAATCACGTTAAATCTTCTGCCTCCCGCCGAGGAATTCCATACTGTGTTGGTGGGATATCGTTCCCTCGAAGCCGCCGGCGAGGCCGTGTCGGCTATCATTGATTCGGGTCTACTTCCAGGTGCCTTGGAAATTATGGACGCATTGGCCATCGAAGCCGCCGAGGCCGCCGTCCAATGCAACTACCCGCCCGGCGCGGCCGCAGTTTTGATCGTCGAGCTCGAAGGTCCCCGCGAAAAGCTCACGGTAGAACGCGTTCAATTGGATGAGCTACTTAGCGCCACCCATGCCTTTGAAACTCGAGTCGCCGCCTCCGCGGCCGAACGGCTCTCAATCTGGCGCGGTCGTAAATCAGCGTTCTCCGCGGTGGGTCGACTGAGCCCTGATTTCATTGTGCAGGACGGCGTCGTTCCTCGCTCACGACTCGGTGAGGCCCTGCGACGCATCCAGGAAATGTCGCAGGAAACAGGCATTCGTGTCGCCAATGTGTTTCACGCGGGAGACGGAAATCTGCATCCCTTGATTCTCTACAACGGGCATGAGAACGGCGCCCTGGAACGCGCCGAAGCATTAGCGGCCAGAATCCTGCGCATGTGCATCGAGATGGGCGGTTCCCTCACGGGCGAGCACGGTATTGGAGTGGAGAAAAGCGCCTACCTGCCCGACATGTTCGACGCACCCACCATCACATGTTTCAAAGATGTCCGGCACGCGTTCGATCCGAACGAAATCTCGAATCCGGGGAAGATGTTTCCCGGGCCTGAGGCGCCCGCTTTGCAGCACTCGGGTGCTCACCCACTGGAGAAAGCTGGCATCATTTCCCGTGAATAACCCAACCACCGAGTCCGAAGTAATTGAGGTAGTCCGAGCCCATGCTCGACTACTTCCCGTTGGCGGAGGCACCAAACCCCAACTCGGTCCAATTCACGAGAATACGCATCGCTTGGATCTGCGCCGACTAACCGGTATCACGGAATATCAATCATCCGAATACACCTTCACCGCTCGGGCGGGAACACCCTTACAGGAGATTCACGAAACGCTCGGCGGCAAAGGGCAATACCTTCCCTTCGATCCGCTTTGGCCCGAGGCTGGAGCCACCTTGGGCGGCACCGTGGCGGCCAATGCGGCTGGACCAGGCCGCTTGCGATTTGGCGGTCTCCGCGACTTCATCATTGGCGTGCGTCTAGTCGATGGCCGCGGCCAGGTGATTCGAGGTGGAGGCAAAGTTGTCAAAAACGCGGCAGGATTTGATTTACCCAAGCTGATGGTGGGGAGCCTCGGTCGCTGGGGCGTGATGACGGAGATTTGCTGCAAGGTTTTCCCCAAACCCATCGCTTGGTCCTCACGCGAGTGGGTCTTTTCCGATCATGAATCTGCGCTGGCAAAAGCGTTGGAGCTGAGTCGCTCGAGATTCGAACCCGACGCGATTGAATATCTGCCTGCCGAATGTCGACTGGTCCTGCGCATGGGAGGACCAGCAGAAAGCTTACCTGCGTTGAACAACGCGGTGGGCGGGGAAAACGGCCCTGACGACACATGGTGGCGACAGCGCAAAGAATTCATCTGGGCGAATGACTCTAAAGCGCTCATTCGAATCGCAACCTCACCACGCCAAGTTGTGCCACTCCTAAATGCTCTAGCTGCCGATTCCGACGCGCGCACTCAAGTGAGTGCGGCGGGAAACACCGTCTGGGTGAATACCGGGGAAGTCTCCCAGCTCGATGAGATTCTAGGTTCTCTTCAACTCACGGGGCTTGTGCATAGAGGGCCCTCCACCGCTCTCTGGCTTGGCCTCAAATCTGACCAAAAAATCGATGCGGCATTGCAAGCCGTGTTCGACCCCGAACATCGTTTCTCCGACGCAGGTTAGACCTGTTCGCTCTCCCCCTAGATTCCCTCACCGCATCTCCCCGTGCAACACACCATCGCTCCAAACTCTCACGGACCACTGACCGCCCCCATGGCGGAAGCGGTCTCAAAGTGCGTGCACTGTGGGTTCTGCCTCCCGGCATGCCCAACCTACAACGAACTCGGCAGTGAATCCGATTCTCCCCGAGGGCGAATCGTAATCATGAAGGAAGTGCTCGAGGGAACGCTCACCGTGGCCGACGCGGCCCCTCACGTGGATGCGTGCTTGGGATGTCTGGCTTGTGAGCCGGCCTGTCCATCAGGAGTGCCCTATCGTGATTTGATTAGCTCCTATCGGGCTAAAACCAATCCTGAGCGGAAACGTAGTTTTGCCGAAAAACTCAAACGTCAGGTCGTTTCCAAGACGATTCCCTATCCGGGACGCTTTCAAACGGGAGCTAGACTGGGCCGCCTAGCGAAGCCACTCAAGGGATTGTTGCCCAAGGCCTTCCAACCGATGCTCGAGTTGCTTCCCGATGAACCTTTACCCCCGATGGTCGTTTATCCGCCGATCGTGAAACCGGGCGAGAAAGTAAAGGTTCGGGGACGAGTCGCGTTGTTATTGGGATGTGCGCAACAGGCGCTCGATCCCGATATAAATGACGCTACCATTGAGG
>CAJXQX010000130.1 GCA_913058185.1 uncultured Verrucomicrobiota bacterium | reverse complement strand
GGTATCGAGCATATGTTTCTGCCATTCAAGTTCCCAAAAATCATCCATGGGATTGTCGTCGGGCAGGCTATCCAGCGGATCGCGCTCTTCCCCGTTTTCATTGGGAAACGGCGTGCTGGAACGGACGGCGGCCTGATCGCGTTGGCGGAATTTGTCGGCGATACGCCAGCGGGTTTGGTTCATCAACCACCGGCGGAAGGCACCGCGATTTTCCCGCGTCTTATAATCCCCGATCCGCTTTGCGACATTTTGCAGAACGTCCTGGACCACATCATCGGCCTCGGCGTGCCCCAGACCCGACCGCAGGGCCAGGCCCTTGATGAAACGTCGGTAGAGGCGGTGGAACTCATCCCAACTCGAGTTATCGCCCCAGTCGCGGAGACGGAAGAGGAGGCTCGGTCGGGTTAGTAGGGAAGGGCGGCTTGCTTCGCTCATTATCATGCCTCTGAAACGAGGTGGCGGGTGAGGAAATTTCAAAAAAGTGCATATTTATTTTCGGCCCAGTGCAAGGGTCCGAAATTAAGCACGTTTTTTGTGAAATAGATGAAATATCATCGGCTAAGGCGGCGTTTCAGAGGGCAACTCGACCCGCTAGGCCCTCTCCCTCCCAACAAGCCGCCAAGCTCGCGGCCTCTTACAATCAATATCAGCGTTCGCGTCGTGAGCCTACTTTGGCTGGCACCGAAGTCCGGCTGACGTCCGAAGAACGCAGTGTCGTTACCCGGCATGTTTGGCGGGCGCCACCCTCGCTGGGGACGGCTCCAGGACCTGAGGAGGTTATGCCTCAACTGCCGTCGAATGGGCTGCGTATTGAGTGTGTGCACACCGAGCCCCGTGAAACGCTGGGTGAGCGGGTGGAAGTCTGCCGACGCCCCCAAACGGCCGACGATCGTCAGCTCGCATCCACGTTCTGCCACGATGGCAGCATGTTTTTAGTTTTTAAACGACGGGCCACCGTCGTCGACTTTTCGCGGTCGATCTGAGTCGAGTCATCTGATCGCGAAAAACCCCCGGGGTCACCAACATACGGGCCAGCGTGTTGGTGGCCCCCTCGATGAAGGGGGGGATTCCGCAGGGGACGCGATCTAACCGCGCAACACGGCACGCACGGGTGAACCGTCACCGCCTACTAATCGCAGAGGCAGGGCGATCAATTCGTAGGCGCCGGGTTTAACCGCATCGAGATCCAGATTCTCTAAGATCAATAGTCCGGCGTCGTTGAATTTGTGGTGACGCGCCAGAGCCGTGCTCGTGATTTCGTCGACCGAAGGTGCGTCCAAACCGATCAGACGCACCCCTTGTTCCGCCAACCAGACGGGGAGGTCCGCATCGGCCAGTGGCCACGTCTGCGGAAAAGTAACCGGTGAGCTCCAGCACCCCGTGCGTAGTAACACGCGAGTAATTCCAGACTGCAGTTGCTCGGCGAGAAATCTTACCGAAAGGGATGTTTCGCCCCGCATGTCGATGACCTGAGCCGGACCGACATAGGCGTCGACTGGAATCTCATCGATCGTTGCGGCGCCATCTACGAAATGAAACGGAGCGTCCACGTGGGTGCCGGTGTGAAGGCTCAGGTGGAGGTGCCCCACATTAGCGGGATCTCCGTTAGCGATCTTGCACGGGTGTTCGAGGCTGAGTTCGCGGTCGCCCGGCCAGACCGGAATCTTGGGGTGAAGAGGACGGGTGATGTCGTAAAATTCACTCATGACTGGAAGGGGGTTATAAGCTCAACCTCGCAGGTGGGCGCAGACAATGCCGGCCGCAACCGCGGCGTTGAGGGATTCGGCTTTCCCGAGGCGCGGGATGGTTACGCGTGAAGTCAACGTGTCCGCGACATCTCGGGAAATGCCGCGCCCTTCGCTGCCGATGACCACCACGGCGGCTTCTGGTCGTGTAACCTCGTGCAGTGGTTCACCGTCCAGATCACTACCTAGCACGGTCACAGTCGCACGGCTCAAAATGGGCGCGAGTTCGGTAGTTATTACACGAATACGAGCAAAGGAACCCATGCTGGCATTGATCACTTTCTGCGAAAAAAGATCGGCGCAGTCGGGGGAAAGCAGCACACGATCGAAACCAAACCAATCGGCGATACGGAGCAGGGTGCCGACGTTGCCCGGGTCTTGAATGCCATCCAATGCGAGAGAGAAGCCGGTATCCAACTCCTGAGGGTCGAGTTCGCTGCGAGAAATTTGACCTACGGCGAGCACGGCCGACGGGGTGGGGAAGTGGCTGATCTTGGCCATCTCGATTTCGTCAATTTTCTCCACCTCAAGGGTCCCATCGGCGGGCCACTCGCTGGTGGCGTAGATGGACTCGAATTTATGTCCGGCGGCGATGAGTTCGTTCACCACTTTGGACCCTTCGACAATAAACGTCGCAGATGCTTCGCGGTTCTTCTTGAGGCGAAGTCCGCGCAGTCGGGCGATCTCGGCTTTGGTCAACGGCATTTCGGGAGCAGAAGGTGGAGGCCGGTTGATGGCAATCTTCGTCACACGGTAGTCATCTATGTGACGTGCGGAACGCAGCCGGGTGAAGATTCGATGTCGCAAGCGGGACGGCGTTGACGGGGCACCCGAACTACGGGAAATCGGCGACGGACAGATTAACACCAACACACTATGAACAGAATATTTCTCCTCTTCGCCGTAGCTTTGGCGACCTCGGCCTCCGTTTGGGGCCAAGCCTCCGGATTGCTTACGGGTCGCGTCATTGACGGGGCCACCGACCTCTCGCTCAGCGGCGTGCGCGTTCGCGTCTCCGGAACCGCGCTCGAAACTTATACGACCTCAACGGGTCGCTACATCCTGCCGATGGTCGCCGAGGGCGAACAAGCGGTTACCTTCGACTACGTCGGTTACGGAAGCATTACCCGCTCCGTCAACGTGTCGGGCCCAACGTTACTCGACGTGCAGTTCGGCGATGAGGTCATCGAAATGGGAGTCTTTGTGATCGAAGGCGCCTTGGTCGGCACGGCCCGGGCGATCAACCAACAGCGTGCGGCTGGCTCGCTAACTAATATTGTGGCTTCCGATGAGATCGGTTCCTTTGCCGATCAAAACGCGGCTGAGGCACTGCAACGCATTCCCGGGATCTCCCTCTACCGCGACCAAGGCGAAGGCCGCTACATCGTCCTGCGAGGACTCAATTACAATTACACCTCCGTCAAAGTAAACGGGGGTAGTTTTGCCGGCGCGGATCTCGGTGACCGCGCTACCGCTCTCGATATGGTTCCCACCGATGCGCTTTCCTCCATCGAAGTGATCAAGGTTCCTACGCCTGACATAGACGCTGAGGGTCTCGGTGGTCGCATCGACATCAAAACCAAGAGCTCATTCGACAGTGAAGGCACGGACGCTATGTTTCGAGCTCAAGGTCAATACAGCGCGCTGACCGGCGATTGGACGCCAAAGATCAACGGTCTGTTTTCCACCCGCTTCGGCGATGAGAACCAGTTCGGGTTTTTGATCGCGCCGACTTGGCAGACTCGGAAATTCGGCTCGCACAACGTCGAAACGGGCGGCGACTGGACCGATGAAGAATCACCCCAGGATGGTAACGATTACTACTTTATCGAGGAGATGCAGTTCCGTGATTACGTCATTGAGCGCGAACGTTACGGCGTGAATATCGCCCTCGAAGCCAAACCGACCGACGAGCAATACCTTTACCTCCACGCCGGTTTCAATCGGTTCACCGATACCGAAGATCGTCACCGCACGGTGATCGCCTTTGAAGATGGTGACATCGACGCGCTCAGCGCCACCGGGGCTACCATCACTTCCGAGGAAGATGATGGTGAATTCGAAAAGATCTTCTCTCGTCAGATCCGCATGCGCGAAAAAGACCAAGAGGTTTTCTCTTTCGTCGCGGGGGGCCAACAACGGATGGGGCTCTGGGAAATGGAAGGTCAGATCGGCTACACCCAAGGCGAAGAGTCTCGTCCCGATGAACTGGTCGCAAAATACGAACCAACCGATGAATTTTCCAAAACCTTCAGCTACACTCTCAACTCGCCCTACAATGTGGCGGTCGTGCAAGAGGCAGGTCCGAGTATCCTCGATGCATCCAGCTACGAATTTGATGAGATGGAAGTCGCCAATGAATTTGGCGAAGAGACATCGTTCGATGTGGGATTCGATATCCAGCGTGATTTCGATACTGAGAATCCGGCCTTCGTGAAGTTTGGTGGCCTCTACCGCGCCAAAGATAAGTCCTCCGAAGCTGAGATATTCGAACTCGGAGATGGCCCCGCGTCCATCCAAAATTTGATCGATACCAACGGTGGTGTCAATTCGGGCTTCCCGTTTCTCTCGGCCCCGCGCATCGATCGTGATGCGATCCGCCACGCGTATTACAACGACCGCAGCTCTTTCGATATCGAACGCAATTTCGAAGACAGCGAGTATGACGAATGGACTGTTTCCGAAGACGTCACGGCGCTTTACTTTATGGCCTCTGGCACGTTCGAAAAACTCAACGTTATCGCGGGAGCCCGTTGGGAAAGCACCGATTTTAGCACCACCGGTCGCGAGATCCTCTTTGATGAAGACGGCGATGCTGCCGGGGCTCAAAACATCAGCGAGAGCCACACCTACGACAATTTCTTACCGGGTCTCTACTTCCGCTACGATATGTCCGACCAATTGGTCTTCCGCACGTCTTACTCCCAAGCGTTGGCTCGCCCAAATTTTGGCGACATCGCTTACCGTCGTTCGATCAACAACGAGGATAGCGAAATCACGGTGGGCAATCCTTTCCTGGAAACTCTCGAGGGCACCAACTGGGACGCTTCGGTGGAATATTACCTGCCCTCACTCGGCATCCTTTCCGCGGCGGTTTTCTATAAGGAGATCGAGAATTTCAGCTACGAATTCGAGACCGATGCGGACACCCGCTATCCAGGTTACGAGGTCACGACTTTCGAGAATGGCAGTCAGGGTGACATCACTGGGCTGGAATTGGCCTACCAACAGCAGTTCCGCGGTCTGCCGGCTCCGTTCGACGGAATCGGTTTCATGGCTAATGGCACGTTCCTCGACTCCGATGCGACCTATCCGACGCGTCCCGGCGAACAGGTTCCATTCATCGGCCAATCCGACCTGACGGCCAACCTTGCCCTGACCTACGACAAAGGTCCGATCTTTGCCCGACTCGCGATGAACTATCGCGACGCCCATCTCCGTGAGGATGAAGCAATCGGCGGCGATGCGACAGAGGATCTCTACATCGATGATTACCAACAACTGGATCTCGTCGTGCGCTACGAAATTAGCGAACAATGGGAGGTTTTCGCCGAGTGGGTTAATATCACTAACGAGCCTTTCCGCGTGTTCCTTCAAAGTGACAATGGCCAAGACGATCGTCTCGGCCAGATCGAGATTTACGACACCAGTGCGAATCTCGGCTTCCGCTGGAAAATGTAATTACTGTTTTTGGGGTGTTCGGGTGGTTCCGAACGCACTTGGTCACACGTGCGCGGGTTTGCTATGACCCGCGCACGTTACTTCTCTTAATAGCCATCCAAATTTTCTCATGTCGTTTCGCTCCTCGTTTTTGTTGATCCTCCCCATGGCGGTGGCCGCCGGTCCCTCGCTCACCGTCAACGATATCCCGGTGAAGCCGCGGGTCGTTACGACCCAAGCCCGCTATGATACCGATGATCCCGCCATCTGGGTTCACCCCACCGATCCGGCGCAAAGCTTGATCCTTGGCACCGACAAAGACCTCGATGGCGCGTTGCTGGTTTTTGGCCTCGATGGGGTGGAGCGCAAAGACTTGTCGGTGCGCGGTATTATTCGGCCGAACAACGTTGATCTCGCCATGGATATCGCCTTAGGCGAAGGGCGCGTGGATGTGGCCGTGCTCACCGAACGGTTTGCCCATCGGTTGCGAGCCTACTCCTTGCCGGATATGCGCCCGATCGATGGCGGCGGTATTCCTATTTTTGAAGGCGATCGGGCCCGGGATGGCATGGGCGTGGCGCTCTATCGCCGGCCGGATGATGCGGCGCTTTTTGCCATCGTGAGTCGGTCCGATTTTGGTGCACCGCTGGACTGTTACCTGCACCAATATCGATTGGTCGATGACGGCACCGGCACCTTGCGCGGACTGTTTGTGCGCGCGTTTGCGACGTGGAGTGGAAAGAAGGAAATCGAGGCGTTGGCCGTCGATAGTGAGCTTGGGTATGTCTATGCGAGCGATGAGACTCACGGCATCCGCAAATACTTTGCCGATCCTGCAGCGGAAGACGCGGAGGATGAGTTGGCGGTCTTCGGGACCGAAGGATTCGCCCGTGATCACGAGGGCATTTCCATCTACCCAACGGGACTAGGAACGGGCTTCATTGTGGTTTCCGATCAGCAAGCCGACACGTTCCGAATCTTCCCGCGTGAAGGCACCGCGACTGATCCGCATGACCACCCGCTATTGGCGGTGGTAAAACTCTCCACCGACGAAAGTGATGGCAGCGATGTCACCGCGGCCACGCTGCCTGGATTCCCCGGTGGCCTCTTTGTCGCTATGTCGACTGACAAGACCTTCCACTACTATGCTTGGGCAGACATCGCCCAAGCCGCGGGGCTGGACTAACGGGTTGTCACTCCCCGCTCTCGAACGGGCGGGTAACAGCGTCGGTGATGGTGTAACCGACGTGGATGTCGTCGGAGCCGTCGCTGAAGAAGAGGTTCTTGGTGACTTTTTCGGCGCGCAGGGTGCCCTCTACCGTAACCGGTTCCCATTGGCTGCCGACCTTCCAGGGGTGGGTTGTTTTTACGTAAACGATTTGGTTTGGGGGTGGCGGTGGGGTGTGGATACAGGCTCCTACCCACGGCACGAGTAAGTATTCAGTGACTTCGCCATCGGTCACATCGAGCGGTAGTAGAT
>CAJXQX010000129.1 GCA_913058185.1 uncultured Verrucomicrobiota bacterium | reverse complement strand
GAGCCATGCAGTGCAGGCCAAGCACCCAGCGTTGAAGACTAGCCGCTCGGCGCGCACGCCCGACCTCGAAATTTTCACCTACGGATATTTGCTATTAGGTAGGGCTGTTTCGCCGAAACTGCCGTTTCGTTTGTTCTGCACCACCTACTATCTGGCCCTCAAAGCACGACGAATCCATTCGGTTGGCGCAATTGTGGGGTAGACCCTGCTGCCAACCGTGCGTAGTCTGAAAGCTTCCCCGCTTACCTCCGATTCGAACCCTATGAAATCTCCTACGATTCTCACCGCCTTATTGAGCCTTGTCTTTCTGGTCGGTTGCCAGACCCCGGCATCGACCGACTCCATGCCGGTCGAGGAGGACCAAGGCGTGAAGTTTGTGGTGTCGTTTCCCGAGGCGGCGCGCGCTGAACCATTGTCAGGACGCGTGCTGTTGTTTCTTTCCGAAAGTGACAGCGGGGAACCACGGAAGAAGCTCAATTGGTTCAACCCCTCGCCGGTTTATGCCGTGGATGTGGTGGACCTCGCACCGGGTGAATTGGTGGAGTTTACGGAGGATGATCTATCCAATCCGGATGCCTTGGCGTTTCCCGATCCATTGGGGCGCATCGCGCCCGGCAGCTATCGGGTGCAGGCGTTGATCAACCACGATCAAACGCGCCGCAGCTTTAACGACGGGCCGGGCAATCTCTACAGTGAACCACAGCAAGTGACTTTGACCAAGAAGCTGGATGCGACCTTCGAGCTCGAAGCCGATCAAATCGTGGAGGCCGAGGAAGGGAAGGATACGGATTGGGTGAAGCTCGTAAAAGTCCGTAGCGATCTGTTGAGCGACTTCCATGGTCGGGATGTTTTCCTGCGCGCCGCGGTGCAGTTGCCCTTTGGCTACGAAGACGAGACGGAGCGTCAGTATCCGGCGTATTACGTCGTGCCAGGATTTGGTGGTCGTCACCTCGGAGTATTGAAACGTGAAAAGAAGGGCGGTGATGCTTGGGACGCGTGGGCGGATGGTTCCAACCCTTTCCGTGGATTCGAAATCGTGTTGGACCCCGATATGCCGTTGGGCCATTCGGTGTTTGCGGACTCGGCCAACAACGGCCCGGTCGGTGAAGCCCTGACCACGGAATTGGTCCCCGCGATCGAGGAGCAATTTCGCGTCATCGCCGAACCGTCGGCCCGGTTCGTCGGCGGTCACTCCTCGGGGGGATGGTCATCGCTTTGGCTGCAGGTCACGTATCCTGATTTCTTTGGCGGCTGTTGGAGCACGGCGCCGGACCCGGTGGATTTCCGCGCGTTCCAGACCATGAATATTTACGAAGATACCAACGCCCATTGGACGCCGACCGGGCAGCCCCGAGCCGTCGGCCGCAGTCGCTATGAACCGACGTTGCTGTTCCCCAAGTTCAACCACTACGAATACGTATTAGGGTGGGGCGGACAGTTGGATTCGTTTGATGGTGTGTTCAGTCCGCGCGGAGAAGACGGCTTTCCGATGCGCGTCATGGATAAGCTCACCGGCGCAATCAATCCCGAGGTGGTGGCGTATTGGAAACGCTATGACATCCGCCTGCAGGTGGAAGAGAACTGGGCCGAACTTGGACCACACTTGCACGGTAAACTCCACATCATCGGAGGGGCCTGGGATACGTTCTACCTGAACCTTGCGCTGGAGATGTTGCAGACGTTCCTCGATGCACAGGATCACGGGGGCTACATCGAAATCCTGCCCGGCAACCACGGCTCGTTCATGACCAAAAAAATGCGTAAACGCATCTACCAAGAGATCGCCGATCAATTTTCTGCCCGCGGAGAATAATGCCCGCCGGGGGGAGGTAAACATATGGTAATACAGTTTTTATCCCAATGCTGCGGCAGTTTGGGCGCTTGAATTAGGGAGTGGCCATCAGTAAATTGAATATAATTGCATTCACGGCGGGGTGATGCGATGGCTCCCGTGTGGGTCTGGTGGTTTCCCTTAACCCTCTCTGTCACCCATGAGTTTTCGTATTCAAGTCTACCGTCTCGGATTCCTTTTATCTGTGGCGTTTCTCGGTCCGCAAATTACTTCGGCCGCCTTCACGGCGGAAGGTCGAGAGATTCATCTGGACGGAACATCGTTTCAGGTCCGCGGCGTATGTTATCAGCCCGCACCGATTGGGGATAACCCGTCTGCTTCGGCTCCGTATGGTGATTACTTCACCGCCAATTACAGTGCGCTCACCGCGCGCGATTTGCCGCTCATGCGGGATCTCGGGGCGAACGTCATTCGTATCTACGGCTGGAGCGAAACGGCCGATCACTCCGCCTTTCTGGATGCCTGCTACAACGACGGTGTGGACCCGATCTACGTGCTGATCAACCGCTGGATCGACCCGAACACCAACTGGAATGATGCTGGAGCGGTTAGTGCGATCCAGCAGACGTTTGTGCAGATCGACCAAAACCTTGGGGCTCATCCCGCGGTCATGGGAATCGTCCTCGGCAACGAAGCTAACATCCATAACGGCAACGGCAACAACGCCGCCTTCTGGGCGGCCATGAATCAGGTCGCGCAGGCCATCAAGGCGCAGACGCCATCGCGTCTCATCTCCGCCGCCATCACCGATTCGATTCCGCAAGTCGCCGCTCATGACAGTGCGGTTCCGGGACTCGATTTCTGGAGCGTGCAGACTTATCGTGGTTCGGCCCTCGGCTCGATCTTTACCGAATACGAAGCGGCTTCGCCCAAGCCGCTCGTCATCACCGAATTTGGGGCGGATGCATTCGACCATGGCGCGCAGGCGGAGTATCCCAACAACGCCGAGTTCGTCGGCCAAACCGTGGCCAATCTTTGGGGTGAGATCGCGGCCAACAGCGCGGTAACCGCCGGCGCCTGTGTCTTCGAATTCAGCGACGAGTGGTGGAAGTCACAGGGCGGTTCTGCGACCGTGCACAATGCTGGCGGATTCCCCATCAGTCTGCCTGATGGTTTTGCCAACGAAGAGTGGTGGGGGCTCTACCGGGTCGTTGATAACGGCTCGGACCTCGACATCATGGAGCCGCGCGCGACGGTCGCCGCCTTGAAGGAGGCATGGGCCGTAGCGGACGAGCCGAACCCGGAGCCGTCGAGCGGTTTGTGGGTCATCGCTCCACCCGTGAGCCAGACCATTGCACCCGGTGGTTCCGCGAACTTTTCGGTATCCATCCAGGATGCCGCGTCCGGCAGCGTCGTCACTTACCAATGGTTGAAGGACGGAGTCGCCGTATCGGGTGCGACTGCCGCGACGTTTGCCCTTTCCAATTTGACCGCACTTCAGAACGGAGACTATGCCGTGCGCGTGGCCGACGGCACCTCCACGGTGACCAGTTCGTCGGCCCGACTCTTGGTCGCCACGCCCGAGCCCGGTCGGCTTAAAAACCTTTCGGTACGAAGCCGCTCCGGTGCCGGCGCTTCGGCATTGGTGGCGGGATTTGTGGTGGCCGATGGATCGGCCCACTTGTTGGTGCGCGGCATCGGTCCTGAACTCGTCAACTTTGGCGTCACCGGTGCGTCGCCTGATCCTGAGCTCCAACTCTATTCCGGCCAGACCGCCGGCGCGTTCAACGAGGATTGGGGCAGCGATGAGAATGCCATTATGACAGCCGGCAGCATGGTCGGAGCATTCGCGCTCACCGCCAATTCCAAGGACGCCGCCATGCTTACGCAGGTGGATGGACCGTGTTCCGTGCATCTGCGCGACGAAACCCCGGGAGTCGCCCTGGCGGAAGTCTACGAAGTCGGCACCAATACGGGACGCTTGGTCAACGTCTCGGCCCGCACCTTTGCGGGCACGGGTGACGATGTTTTGGTGGTGGGATTCGTGGTCGATGGCAACGTGCCCAAGCGTCTGCTTCTCCGGGGAGTCGGCCCGACCTTGACCACCTACGGCGTTGCTGGCGCGCTGGCCGATCCTGCACTCAAGCTCTTCAATGCCGACCAGGACGTGGTGGCGGAAAATGACGATTGGAATGCGAATCTAGTGGCCTCGGTGGCCAGTGGAGTAGGGGCGTTTGCGTTGGACGCCAACAGTGCGGATGCAGCGCTGGTCTACACCGCAGTTCCAGGGGCCTACACCGCCCAAGTCAGCGGCGCCGGAAATACCAGCGGCACCGCTCTGGTTGAAGTTTACGAGGTGCTGTAGATTCTTCAAAAGGGTTCTTCAAAAGGTTCTGCAAAAGGGACAGGTTATCCGAATGGCCGAATCACCTTACCGGTTAATTTGCGTCATAAGCAGGATTGGGTCCAAGGCACGGTGTTGGAGTTTTCCGAGAAGGCATCCCATATTGTCATTACGGAAGCTATGCGTCAGCGCGCGCCTCAGGCCGTGATGGGATGTTTGAAAACGGACCTCAACCGACCGGTGGAGGGACATCTGGCTGATTTGCGAGGCGAGGTGGAACTACCCGCTAAAGCATGATTCAGACGATAGGCAATTCCCGCAAAGCTCGCCGCTTTTCAAAGCGTCTCTGCGAACCAGCGAGAGGTAAGTGTGATGGCGCGTTCGTCGTGGGTGCTGGAGGGGTCGAAGGCGTTGAAAATGTGGTCGGCTCCGCCTATGACGGTTGCTTCTTCGATCGACCCGTTGGCGGCTTCAAGGATGCGACTTTCGTAAGCAGGCAGGTAATCGTCACTGCCGCGGATACCGAGCAGGGCGCCTTGGTAGGCGGACAGAGGTTCGATCAATTCGTAGCCAATCATTCCCGCGAGATGTTCTCGGGTGAAGGTGATTTTGGCCCAGCTATCGTAGACACTTTCTCCCTTCTCGATGGCTTCGCGCATGGCGGACTTCATGTCCGGTTGGGTGAAGAAATCGACGGCGAGGTCACCGGCGGTGGACCACAAAACGAGACTCTCTACGGCTTCAGGTTGGCGGCCGACAATGGCTAGGGCGGTGGCTCCGCCGAGACTGAATCCGAGCACACCGATCTTGGTCTCGGGGTAGTGTTGCTGGAGAAACGCGAGCCCGGCTTCGGCATCGGCGATGCGGGTGGCAAAGGTCGACGTGAGTCGGTGTCCGTTGCGTTCGCCTTCACCGCGAAAGTCGATGCGAAGGGACGCGATGTTTTGCGCGGCCAATTGGGCGGCGGTGCGTTTGAATAGGTCGCCCACTTCGTCGCGATGACCGGTCCAGCCGTGGAGGAGCAGGACGGCGGCCTTGGGGGTGGCGGATGCAGAGAGGGAAGACAGAGTGCCTTCCACGGTTGGGGCGACCTCAACGTTGTATTCGTGGGTTGGCTTTGGAGTGGTGCTTGCGGCGGTTGTGGCTGCCGCGAGCAGTAGGGAAATGAAGATCGAGGTGATGACGCGCGAGTAGGTCATAGTGAGTATTATTTTGGGTAAGTATGGGACAATTTCGCTGAGAGGCGGATCCCGGTGAGGTGTATCACGCGCAAGCCCGTTCCTGCTTTCTGACTTATGCTAGACGCGGTTGAGTCCGGGGCGGTCGGATTCGACGACAAAGGAGGCGCGAGTTTGCACGGGTGCGCCGGATCGAGTCACGTAGGGAACGGTCCGGTAGTCGGCCCGCCAAGTTTCAGGCGTGAGCTCGCAGCGCACGTAGCCGCGTTCGCCATTGAATAATTTGACGAAGGGGTTCTCCGCGAGGATTTGGTCGTGACCTTTAGGTTGTTCCCCGCCATCGCCGCCAGACGAGATTGAGGTCCCGACAAACTCAGTGCCTACGACTTTCGAATCGAGTTGATCGAAATCGGCGATCAATTCGTTGGCCCAGTTTTTGTGGATGTCACCGGTGAGCACGACGGGGTTCTTGATCGGCTGGTCATGAAAGTGTTTGAGCACCCGACGGCGTTCGAATTCGTAGCCCGGCCATTGGTCCATGCTGTGCGTTACTTTCGGCCCGGGACTGCGATCCACGCGTGCCATCATGACCTGCTGAGTTAACACATTCCAATTGGCCGGTGAGCGTTCGAGGCCGTCAAACAACCACTGGCGTTGCTTGTCGCCTAGGAGCGTGCCGTTGGGATCGAGCAGCACGGGTGTCGGAGTTTTGTTACCGTCTCCGAGTTGCTGGGGCGTGCGGTATTGGCGGGTGTCGAGCACGTGGAACTGCGCGAGCCGTCCGAAAGAAACCCCGCGATACAATAACATGTCGGGACCGCGCGGGAGGGACGAACGACGGAGTGGCATGTGTTCGAAATACGCCTGGTAACCCGCGGCGCGGCGGACCAAAAATTCGTCACGCGGCGTGCCGTTTTTCAGGTATTCGTCGGCGTAGTTATTGGCGACTTCGTGGTCATCCCAGGTCACGACCCACGGGGCCATCGCGTGAGCGGCCTGCAGTTTCGGATCCGTTTTATAGCGGGCGTAGCGCAGTCGGTAGTCGTCGACCGAGATGCATTCCCCGCCCAGGTGTTCGCGGAGTTGGCCAGCTTTGGCTGCGCCCTCGTAAATGTAGTCGCCAAGGTGCACGACGAGGTCGATGTCTTCGCGGGAGAGGTGATCATAGGCCGTGTAGAGACCGGCTTCGTAGTGTTGGCACGAAACGAATGCGAAGCGCATTCGATCGGGTAGTGCCGTGGGTAAGGGAGTGGTGCGGGTGCGGCCTACTGCGCTGACTTCGCCGCCGGTTTTAAATTGATACCAATACCAACGGTCGGGGCGCAGGCCATTGACCTCCACGTGAACGGAGTGTGACCAATCCGCGCGAGCGGTGGCGGTGCCGGACTGCACCACGCGAGACATCGTTTCGTCTTCGGCGATCTGCCACGAGACCACGATGGGATCGGCGCCCATGCCGCCACCGGTCTCCAGGGGGCGGGGAGCCAGCCGGGTCCAAAGCACGACGCCGTCGGGTAGGGGATCGCCCGAAGCCACTCCCAGAGAAAACGGATACGCCGAGAATTTCGGATTCGTGATGACTGCTCCGTGCGCTCGGGTGGAAAGCAAGGCGGCGGCGGCAAAAGAGGCGCTACCGGCGAGAAACGATCGCCGGCTAAATCCATTGGGACCGGGTAAGGGGTAGAGTGAAGCAGGCATCGGATGGGGTAGTTGGGGACTGTCTCTTATAC
>CAJXQX010000128.1 GCA_913058185.1 uncultured Verrucomicrobiota bacterium | reverse complement strand
GGCCCTGGAGTTTCGTTTACTCACATTTGAGCGGCTCGAGTGAAGCTAATGACTTGCATCGTGCAATATTGACCCTCCGTTCGGGGCACGATGCGATGCCCCACAGATGACCAGTCCAACAACTACTGCGGCCACCTCGTTCCAACGAGTGGCGGCAACTCTCGTCAATTTCGCGATTGTCGGTGCACTCTTTTTTCTAGCTGAATTCATCGGGGCCAAAGCGGGAGCCAATTCCGCAGCAGGCCGCACCGCCATTGCTCTTCAATCACTGTTGGGACTCACCGCAATTTTTTGGCTCATCTGTGGGCATCTCCGGACCAGTCCGGGATTAATTTTCCTGAAACTGCGGGTAGTTAGCGTCGAACCCGCTCAGAGACGGATCACTCTCGCGACTGCATTGATTCGCCCTTTGCCTTTTTTTCTCTTCGGAATTATCCTCATCTATCCTCTGCAACTACTACCGCAATCACTGGCACCGGTGCAGTTCATCCTCGTCCTGATAAGTTCGCTCCTCCTCGCAGCCAACTGCACTCCGCTTTGGTCAGGCCCCAACCGTTTCAGTCTGCTTGATCGTTGTCTAAATACGCGAGTCGTCGTGCGGTAGGCTGCCTTCCGCCGCGAGACCTTTGGCGAGCAAGTCCGCGATTCGATCGGCGTCGTAGACGCATCCGCCCCAGCTTCCACCGGAAGCATTCTGTAACGCCGACCATAACCGCGTATCCGCGGGTATTCGATCATCGTGTTGAAGGTCAGGGTGCCGTTCTCGTGCTTCGAATTCAGCCGCTTCCAAATCGACCACGTCGATCGAACCCGTAAGGTTTACGGTATCGACGAGCAATCGAATCGAGTCGCCGTCCCGCAACTTCCCCACCGGTCCTCCAGCCCAAGCCTCGGGACTCACATGTCCCAAACACGCGCCGGTCGAAACGCCTGAGAATCGACCATCGGTGATCAAAGAGATCTGATCGCCGCCCTTCATATACTTCAGCGCCGAGGTGACCTGATAAGTCTCAGGCATACCGGCACCCGGCCCAATTCCAATGAGGACCAACACGTCTCCCGGCTGGAGCTCACCGTCCTTGATCGCCTGAATTGCCTTGGCCTCGGAAGTAAATATCCGCGCTGGACCGGTGTGGTCGCAGACGCCCGCTTCATCGAGACGATTCTTTGCGATAGCGGTGCTCTTTATCAATGCACCTTCCGGCGCCAGATTTCCTTGTAAAAATGTCACCGTGCTCGCCAGTCCCCGGGCCTTGGCCCGACGCGCGGGCATGATCACGTCGTTGGCGTCGATGCCATCCAAGTCGCGTAGCTTTTCCTTGAGACGCGTTCGGCGTTCGCTCTGCTCCCACCACTCCAGATTCTCGCCCAAAGTGCGGCCCGAAACCGTGAGGGCATCGAGTTTGAGTAAATCTTGGTCGCGCAGATGCAGCATCATTTCCGGCACGCCTCCCGCCAAGAACACCTGCACGGTAGCGAAGTGCCGAGGGCCATTCGGCAAGGAATCTACCAACCGCGGCACTGACCGATTAACCCGTGACCAATCATCAACCGTCGGACGTTCTATCCCCACCGCGTGCGCAATCGCCGCTAAATGAAGCACCAGATTGGTCGAGCCCCCAACCGCCGCGTGACAAACCATTGCGTTGTGAAGGGCGTCGGGGGTCAGAATATCTCTGGTAACCGTGCCAGCCTGTTCCAGCGCCATGAGCGCAGTCGCTGAGCGGCGCGCCATATCTCGCCATATCTCCGCACCAGAAGGACTCAAAGCGGCATGGGGCAATGCCAAACCCAATGCCTCGGCCGCCACCTGCATCGACGCTGCCGTCCCCATGAATTGACAGCCTCCGCCGGGACTGCCGCACGCCTTGCAGCCCATCTCCGCCGCATGATCCAATGTGATTTCATGTCGCGCAAATCTCGTGGCCAAGGTTTGCACCTTCGCCGTATCTTCCGCCTCTTCGGCCAACAATGTCACGCCTCCTGGCACCAACACCGTCGGCAAATCTGGCGAGCCCGCCAACGCCATCAACATGGCCGGAAGACCCTTATCACAGGTGGCCACCCCCATGACGCCACGGCGCGTGGGCAACGACCGAATCAACCGGCGCAAAACCATCGCGGCATCATTCCGATAAGGCAGACTATCAAACATCCCCACCGTTCCTTGGGTTCGGCCGTCACAAGGATCGCTCACGTAAGCCGCGAACGGAATTGCTCCGTGCGCCGACATCACCCTAGCAGCCTCTTCCATCAACAGGCCCACTTCCCAATGTCCCGTGTGATACCCGAGTGCGATCGGTTCGCCCGTTGGCTCTCGCAGCCCGCCTTGGGTGCTTAAAATCAAATACTGCTGCCCCTTGAGCTTGGCCGGATCCCACCCCATGCCCGCGTTTTGCGTCAGCCCAAACAAGTCGCCACTGGACATCTGTTTGAGCTGCGTTCCCGCCAACGGCAAACGCCCGGTCGGACCGGGTGCCGTCGTCCTCAGTTTAAAGATCTCTTCGTTCTGCGAGTTGTATATGGGGTCAACAGACATGGATTCAATTTACGTGATAACAGTATTGGTCAGTGTCCCCACGGGATCCATTGAGATGAGAACTTGATCTCCTGGATTCAGGGTAAACTCATCCGGTGGCACGATGCCTGTTCCGGTCATAAGATAGGAGCCAAAGGGAAATACATTTTCGCGATACAACCAATCGGCCAACGACTCGAGTGGGCGTTTGATTTGGTCCAATGTGGTCGCGCCTTGAAACACCGTCTCACCGCGACGACGGATCTCGATAGAGAGCTCCGAACTCAGTTCCGGCAGCTCATCACTCACGACCAAACAGGGGCCCAGAGCCGCGCTGCGATCGTAGCATTTGGCTTGGGGTAAATAGAGGGGATTCTCTCCCTCAATATCTCGGGAACTCATGTCGTTCCCCAAGGTGTATCCAAAGATTTTTCCGGCGGTGTTGATCGCCAAGGTCAATTCGGGCTCAGGCACATTCCATTTTGAATCAGATCGGATCTTCACCCCGCCCGCTGGAGCCGCAACTCGGTGCGGGGTCGCTTTCAGAAAAAGTTCGGGGCGATCGGCATCATAGACCCGATCATAAAAGTCACCACCACCGGCGTCCTGCGATTCCTCCATGCGCGCGGTCCGACTACGATAGTAAGTCACGCCAGCTGCCCAGACTTCCTGGCTCTGCACCAAAGGCCAAGGTGCGCCCGGCGCATCGGTGGGTTGCCCCTGACCTTGCGCGGTCTCAACCGCCACTCGAGGACTCCGCGCACTGAACAACAGATCGAGAGTAAAATCCGGATTTGCCTGCGTAAATTCCCCCTCATGCTCAATCACGATGCAGCTGGCAGAGGGGTAAAGACGGTAAATCGATGCCATAGCCCACCAATCAAACTGATCCACCCGATACTGACACCTCTAAAAACCAAGTATCCAGTCCACCTATTGAACATCCCCCCAATTCATCCCCTTTCCACTTAAACGCAAAACTGTCACTTCATACGTGACAGTTTACTTGAAAGTTACGATTTGCCGAGTGGACAACACGCGGCGATAAAGGGCTTCGTATTGTGGCACGACACCCGCCGTAGAAAATAACTCACTTGCACGAGTTTGAGCTGCAGTGCCCAACCGTTGGCGAAGTTCAGCGTCATTGAGCAATCGATCCAAGGCACCTGCTACGGCTTCGCTATTTCCCGCCGGGACGAGCAACGCCGATTCGTTGTCTTCGACCACCTCAGGAATCCCGCCCACTAACGTCGAAACACAGGGACAAGCAAAACTGGCGAGTTCCAGAATACTGAGGCAAAAACTCTCTGAGTCGGAGGTGAATACCCCGATGTCGGCAGCTTGCAGATAATCCTCCACCACGGCCACAGATTCACGAACCACCACGGTATCCGACAAGCCCAACTGTTCCACGAGCCCTTGATAAGGGCCGAACGAACCTCCCGCTAAGATCACGACCTTGAAGCGCTCGCGCTGCTCCAACTTAGCCAAGGCGTTCAACATCACATCGACCCGTTTAATGGGCCGTAGATTCGACAAATGTAAAATGAGCTGCTGCCCCTCTTGCACCCCCAACTCCCGGCGGATATCTTCCCGACTATGCACGGCCTTACGGGGGTCGAAGAAATTATGGATCACGTTGATCTCCTTCGCCAAGCCCAGCAACCGGTGCGTCTCCTGTCGCAGAAACTCCGAGACTGCGGTGATCGCATCTGAGGCCTCGAGAGCGAAACGAATGGCCGGCGCGTAACCTGGATCCCGGCCCAGCAATGTCGTATCGGTGCCGTGCAAAGTCGTTACCACCACGGGCCGATGATTCGCCGGCAACATTTCGCGGGCCAGTATAGCAGCCGTTGCGTGGGGCACCGCGTAGTGGGCATGAATCACATCGAGTTCAAACGACTGCGCCACCTCGGCTAGCTTGACGGAAAGCGGTAACGTATAATCTGGGTATTTAAACAGCTCGTAACTGTTGATTTCGACCGGGTGGAAATAGACCCGATCCTGTTCTGGGTTCAGCCGAACGGGCCGTTCGTAACTTATAAAATGAACTTCATGCCCACGGGCGGCGAGTTCTTCGCCCAACCCGGAAGCGAGGATGCCACTACCGCCCACCGACGGGTAGCAAACAATGCCAATACGCAACGGTCGTTCATCCATCATCAATCAGAAGTGACGACTGCTACCATCGATTTGGCCCAGCGATCCGATGATCACAGGATCATTCGGAAAAAATTCCAGCGCGTGCCCCAGCCCGGCTCGTTGACCTAACAGTCCCGCTCGGGCAATTTGATAATCGACGTAATTGCGTGTCTGCATTTGGGAGGCGTGTGCCTCCATCACCTCGGTCCACCGAGTCATCACATCCTCAGCCAGCGGATAGAGAATAGCTTGTCGGTCACGCGGAGTCGCATCCGCTCCGATCGGGTAAAACAGCATTTGCGCGACCGTGTGTCGTGGTTGATCGGCCAATTCCTTCAAACCACCATAGCGGGCGAGTCGAGTCGCATCGCGAGCCATGCGACCGACGGTCGCATGATCAGGGTGCTGATTTTCCTCCGTAGTTGGCGCCATGACGACACCCGGTTTCACCCGTCGGATAATAGCCGCCAGGGTCCTCGCACCGGCCCGCGTGTTTTCGATATTCGCATCGCCCCCTAAATCGATAATTTCGAGTTCACCGCCCATGAGTTCAGCCGCGCGCTTCGCCTCCCCTTCGCGTTGATCGGGCGTGCCGTTGGTGCCGGATTCGCCTCGTGAGCAAACCACCAAGTGAATCGGTCGGCCCAATTTCGACTCAGCGATCACCACTCCACCGATCCCAAACTCAATGTCATCGGGGTGAGCCCCAAAGACCAACAGGGGAGACAAATCAGATGGGGGCTTCGAGGTAGGCTTCATGGGAACGGTCGATTTCATCACGGGCAACAAAAGTAATGTCCGGTGCATCCTCAGGTTTCAAGTAGGCTTGTTCCCCTGCTCCAGCAATATAATGGGTGCAATTTATCACCGACTGCATCCACCGCAGTCGAGAGTCCCGCGCTGGACTGACCTGCTCCGGTGCATATTCACCCAGGGGCAAATCTAGCCAGGCGTCGCCCCCACGGTGAAGTTTGAGGCAATCAGCACCCCGTCGCGCTCGGACCGTTTCGCCCTCGTGCGAAACATCCACAAAATAATCTTCGATTCCACACGCCGCTGTCCGCACCGCTGGATCACTCGATCGCACCACCCGCACGCCTTCGAGCATTCCCATCGCCCGATACATCTCGAGGCAGAAATCCGCCACATTGTCTGCCGACACCGCGCGAAACATCGCCATGGTCTTCTCATCTAGAACCGGACCCAGTTGGCGTGCCATGTTCTCCGCCCAATCCGCCGGAATGCGTTTAGCCGCTAGGGGGCTGAATTTACGTTGAGTTTTATTAGCGAATTTGAAGTTCAACGCCCGCGGTTCCGCTTCACCCGGAAAGCGAATGTAGGTCTGCGTCTCGCGGGAATCATGATCGGCGTCGTGATAAAAAAATACGATCTCACCCCCCATTTCCTTTTGGAGTCGACGGGCGGTCAGAACTTTGGCGACCAGAAATCGGCGCGGGAAAAAACCACAGGGCTGCTGACCGAATGCAATGACGGGATTCATGATCAGACGGTGTCTTCGCGATTACCTCGGAACCCCTGGATGATGACCGAAAATCCCATGGTGAGCCCACAACCGATGAAGTTAAACCAGAGGTAGCTGATCTCCAGTTGGAAGAAGAGGACGATCACCAAAGCCTGCGCAATCAAGGCGCCCAAAAATACCGCGGTGCCGCGCACCCATTTCACAAAAAAGGCGACGAGGAATACCCCCAGCACAACCCCATAGAAAATCGATCCCAGGATATTGACGGCCTCGATCAGATTCGAAACCAGGTTGGCAAACAGAGCGAAACAGATCGCCACCACTCCCCACATTCCAGTGAACCATTTCGAGGCCTTCAAACTGTGCGCATCATCCGCATCGGGTTTGATTACATGCCGATAAAAATCGACCATGGTGGTCGCCCCGAGGGCGTTGAGCTCTGATGCCGTGGACGAAAGTGCTGCGCAAAAAATCACCGCTACCAGCAGCCCGACCAAACCTTTCGGCAGGTAGTTTAGCACAAAGGTAATGAAGACATAGTCCGCGTCGCTCGCTTTGAGATTCGCATCCACCGCGACTAGGGCTTCTTTCGCTTCCGTCCGGATCGCAGCCGACTCGTCGGCCAGCGCCAACATCTCTGAACGGGCCGCAGCTTCGTCGCTGGCGGACCCCGCATCTCGGGCGCTCAAGAACGTCTTGATCGCGATCGCCTTTTCATCCTGCACGTCATCAAACCGTGATTCGATGGCTTCAAAGGTTTCGCCTTGTGCCCCACTCTTCTGGTTTTCCCAAACGGCTTCATTGAAAAACACCGGCTGGCGTTCAAACTGGTAGAAAACAAAAACGAACACCCCGAGCAGCAGAATGAAGAACTGCATCGGAATCTTGAGCACCGCATTAAACATCAGGCCCATGCGACTCTCCCGCAGCGAACGTCCCGTCAGGTAACGCTGCACCTGCGATTGGTCGGTGCCAAAATAGGAGAGCGACAAGAACAAACCTCCAAAAACACCCGACCAGACTGTATAACGT
>CAJXQX010000127.1 GCA_913058185.1 uncultured Verrucomicrobiota bacterium | reverse complement strand
ATAGGAGAGCGACAAGAACAAACCTCCAAAAACACCCGACCAGACTGTATAACGTTCGTTGATATCAAACTTCCACTCCACCGCGTTGAGTTTACCCATGGCGCCCGCGACTGCTAACGCGCCGTCCGCCGAAACATCGCCGGGCAGTTTAATCAATACCACTGCGAATGCGATGCCCATGCCGATGAGGATCACGGACATCTGATAACGTTGCGTGAGGCTCACCGCTTCACTGCCACCCGTAACCGTGTAGATCACCACGAGGATACCCGTGCCGAGGACCGTAATTCCTAAGGGCCAGTTAAGCACCGATGACACAATAATGGCCGGTGCGTAGATCGTGATACCGGCCGCGAGTCCCCGTTGGAGTAGAAAGAGAGCAGCGCCCAGCAATCGGGTTTTACCATCGAAACGTTTCCCAAGGTATTCGTAGGCGGTGTAAACCTTCAATCGTCGGTAAATCGGCAGGAAAACCCCAGCGACAATAATCAGAGCTAGCGGCAGTCCAAAATAGTTCTGCACAAAGCTCAGCCCACTTTGAAATCCCTGCCCCGGAGTGGAAAGAAACGTTATAGCACTGGCTTGGGTCGCCATGACCGACAGGCCAATTGTGCCCCAACCGATGCGTTGATCGCCCTTGAGATAAGTGTCCAATCCGCCGACGCGACGGGTGGCCAAAACCCCATAGGTCGCAATCCCTAGAATCGTGCCAAACAGCACCAAGTAATCGAGGGTCGTCATGAATAAATGAACCCAATTCCCCACATCGTCACCACGAAGATAGCGAATACCACGAAGACCATGACATACACGCCTTTCCAAGTCGGGATCCCCGGCATTCCGGTCCGGGATTCATTTTCCGCATCCTCATTGGGCGCAGCTTGGTGTTCGGCAAAAGTGGTCATGGGTATTGGGTCAAACGAGTCGGCAGATTCCACAAGGTGTGATCATTACAATTGGGTCAAACTAGGAGGCGTATATTCGTCACGAAACAGAGCGGAATCACTGTCCATGACGAGAGGACTGCAGAGCGGGGTTTGTTCCCCATAAATCGTCGAATTTTCGACATTCACTGATTTTACCTATTTCCGTAGTGCCATGGCGTCGTCAAGCCGTGTCCCGGATGACACTCAATCTCCGTTTTCGAGGAAGTATGCGCCATCCCCTTTTCTCGCCAATTCAATCAATGGGTGGATTGGCCTCTATCACCGATTCTTCCTCTGCTTCGACTCTGTCGATTGACCCCGACCTTCAAACCGATCTAACCTGGATAAAAACCATGGACGAATATTCCACCGTGATTGAAGGTGTAGGGGAAGCTGTATCAACCGGTTTCTGGCCCCACCTGCTGACTATTGGCGGTTTGTTGCTGGCTCTCTTCGCAATCCGCTCGGTTGATGAACGACAAGCGCCAGCCCGGGTATACCATCGCTTGGCTACTCGCCATTGTGCTCGTGCCCTACGTAGGGGTGCCGCTATACCTGTGCCTCGGAGGCCGAAAACTCAAACGATTGGTCGCGAGCAAGAATCGGATGACGTTGACCCTGCCAAGCGCTCCGCGAGCCAGCGAAAACACCCTTAATCTACCCACGACCAAAATAATGATGGCCAATGGCGCTGGCGCTCCGGTCGGTGGCAATCACCTAACGCTGCTTAAGTCCGGGGAACAGGCATATGCCGAGCTGGTTAAACTCATTCGATCCGCTCAACATACGATTCATATCACCACGTTTATTCTCGGTCGGGAAGAAACGGGCCGCGCCATCATCACCGAATTAGCTGACCGCGCCCAACAAGGGGTCAAGGTCAGGCTCCTGCTCGACGGGCTGGGCAGCTTTCGGACGAGTCGGCGCTTTTGCAGCGAGCTCCGAGACGCAGGTGGAGAGGTCGTCCGATTTATGCCGATGGCACCGCTTTCAACCCGACACTCCGCCAATCTGCGCAATCATCGTAAAATCGCGATCTTCGACCACCACACCGCGATCGTTGGGGGACGTAATCTGGCACGTGAATACATGGGCCCCTCCAAGGACCTCCAACGTTGGACTGATTTTGGCGCCATCGTGCGAGGTCCCGCAGTGGGTTTGATAGCTGAAATCTTCTTCGCTGATTGGCAGCATGCCGCGAATAAATCGGTCGAAGATTTCCGCGCCGAAGCTCCCTTTATCTGCCCTCCTAACGAAGGCATGAGCGACTTGCATGTCATCGCCAGTGGGCCGGATGTGGCGGGTGATCCACTCTATGAAGGTTTGGTTTCGTTCATCCAAGAAGCTGAATCCAGCGTATGGATCATAACACCCTATTTTATTCCGGACGAAGTCCTGCAACGATCACTCCTCGTCAAAGCCCGGGCGGGCGTGGATATCACACTCATTGTCCCTGCCAAATCCAATCACGTCATCCCAGATTTGGCGCGTCGCCAATACCTGCGAGAGCTCCAACAAGCTGGAGCCAGAATTCTACTCTATCAACCATCCATGCTTCACGCCAAAGTCGTGATCACCGATGATCGTCTCGCTATCTTCGGTTCTGCCAATTTCGACCTCCGGAGTCTGTTTGTGAATTTTGAGATTGGTATCGCCGTTTATTCTCCCGAACAGGTCGCGGAGATACAGGCTTGGGCCGATGAATTGGTTCGTGACAGCCAATCCTACATCGCTGGTCAAAACCCTCGTCGATGGTATAATTCCCTAGCGGAAGATCTCAGCCGACTGCTGGCACCTCTGCTCTGAGCGGCAGTAGTTTAAGTAGATTGACCCTACACGCTCTTCCGCGACCCCGTTAAGAAGACACGTCTCAAGCGTTCCCGAGTCGGCCCAGTGCTGCTTAGGTCAGTGGACCCAGAAGATAGAATTAGAACTAAGTTTTAACTCAGGCAGCAGCTGGTAATCCTTCGAGCAAAGCCAGAGTCGCTCGAATCTCGCGGCGCATTTCCTCAAATGCCTGGCGAGCATCTTCGATTTTCTCCTCAGTTATCTCAGCGGCACTGGAGCGCAGGGCCTCTGCCCGTGACATGTAGTGCTCTTTTAATTCACCCCAACGTTCAGCGAGCTCATCGAGTCGCACCTCGGCGGCACGAATCAGTTCTTCTCGCTTCTCCTCTAATTGCAGAGAGGTGTCGGCCAGCGTTTTCTTCACGAGGCGACGGGCTTCGTTGAGCTGCGAGGCTACGATCTTCTCCTCATTCACCCGACGCAGGTCACTGACCATACCTAGTTTGGAAAGCGTCCAAATTGACCACTTGGTGGGATCCCACTGCCACCACTTCACTCCATTGCGATAGTCGTGTTGAAACTCGTGGTGATAGTTGTGGTAACCCTCGCCAAAGGTGAAAATCGCCATGAACCAACTGTCACGGGCGCTGCAGTTGCTAGAGTAGGGCCGGTTGCCAATCGTGTGGCAGAGTGAGTTGATGAAAAATGTCATCTGCTGCACCGCAAGGACGCGCAGAACGCCAGCGACGAGAAACGCCGTCAGAGCGCCGGACGGTCCAGCCCACCACCAACCAATGGCGGCGGGTAAGGCAAAGCTCATGGACAAGGCGATCAACAGGTAGTATTTGGACTGTATCATGACCAATTTGTCCTTCTTCAGATCCATCACATTGTCCCAGGGTGGCGGGGACGCTTTTCTGAAAAGAATCCAGCCGATGTGGGCATACCAAAAACCTTGGCTGATGTCGTAAGGGTCCTCGTCGTGATCCACGTGCTTGTGATGACGGCGATGATCGGACGTCCACGCCAACACACAGTTCTCAAAGGTGGCCGCGCCGAAAAGGAGCGTCACCATTCGGACCGGCCAACTGGCCTTAAATGCCTTGTGCGCAAACAGGCGATGGTAGCCGAGCGTGATGCTCAGTCCAGTCGCGATGAAGAACACAAAGAACAGCCCGGCTTGGAAGAGATCGATGCCGTGCGTCCAGATGTGGTAAGGCACCACGGTCACGCTCGCGAGCGCGATCGACGACAAGAACGCGCTGTTGGTCAAATTGATTTTGGTGTCAGGTAGCTTAAATGGCACAACGTAAGTTTAGGGGGGAATGGGCACTCGGCCAGCGTTTTCGACTCTTAAACGGAAGCCCCACAACAGATGAAATCAGCCCTTATGAGCTCTGCAACAGCTTGTAATTCACCGCATCCTGCAATGCCTCCCACGAGGCTTCGATGATGTTGTCGCTGACACCAACCGTTCCCCAGAGGCTTTCACCATCCGATGATTCGATCAGAACGCGTGTCCGGCTATTCGTGCCGAGGCCACTCTCCAGAATACGCACCTTGTAGTCGCGCAGCTCCATCGAGCTGAGCTCCGGATAAGCGGTCTCGAGCGCTAAACGCAAGGCTTTGTCGAGAGCGCCTACCGGCCCCGCACACGCAGCCACTGTATGGAACGATTTTTCACCGACGCGGAGTTTTACGGTGGCCTCCGCCATCAACCCGCCCGCGCCGCGCTCCACCATCACCCGATAGCTATCGACTTCGAAAAAGATTTTCGCCTGCCCCAAGGAACGCGCGATGAGCAGTTTCAACGACGCATCCGCCGCTTCGAACTCGTAACCATTAAACTCCAACTCCTTGAGCTGTTGGATCAACGTCTTGATCTCCGGCCCCTTCTCATCGATCTCCATACCGAGCTCGCGAGCTTTCATGGCCACGGAAGAACGACCGGCCATATCGGAAACCAGCACCCGAGTATGATTTCCGATCAAGGTCGGATCCACATGCTCGTAAGACGACTTAACCTTCTGAGCCGCGTTCGCGTGTAGTCCGCCTTTATGGGCAAAGGCCGAAGCTCCAATGTATGGCGCTTTTATGTCAGGACGGAGATTAGCTAACTCATCAAAGTAAAGGGAGAGCTCGCGCAATTCCGGCAAATTCGCGGCGCAATTCGCCGTGCGGCCCATTTTTAAAAACAAGCTCGGTAGCACCGTGATCAAATTCGCATTGCCGGTGCGCTCACCGTAGCCGTTGGCCG
Source organism: uncultured Verrucomicrobiota bacterium (assembly GCA_913058185.1). Classification (GTDB taxonomy): domain Bacteria; phylum Verrucomicrobiota; class Verrucomicrobiia; order Opitutales; family Opitutaceae; genus Actomonas. The sequence continues at coordinate 2,373 of CAJXQX010000127.1, read as the reverse complement.
TGCCTTGCACGAGTGAACCACCGGCATCGACTCCGGCTAGGGTCAGCGCCACGCCTAATCCAGAATCGTTGTGGCAATGCACGCCGATGTTCTCACTGCCAAATTCCGCGACGGCTCGAGCCACGATATCCTTAAAATCGTCGACCAACGAACCGCCATTGGTGTCGCACAGGGTCAAGTTACTTGCGCCCCCTTCGAGGGCTGCAGCTAAGGTCTTGAGGGCATAATCGGGATCAGCCCGGTAGCCGTCAAAAAAGTGTTCGGCATCGTAGATCACCTCGCGCCCCTGTGCCACCAAGTAGCGGGTGGAGTCTTCGATCATGGCCAAGTTCTCTTCCAACGTGGTGCGGAGGATCTCCGTAACGTGCAGGTCCCAAGTCTTCCCCACAATAGTCATCACGGGCATACCACTATCGAGCAGCGTCTTCAGCTGCATATCCTCGTCGGCCTTGGTATTGGCCCGGCGGGTCGCCCCAAACGCCGCAAGTTTGGCGTGCTTCAGATTAAGCTTCTGAGCCTCCGCAAAGAACGTGATATCGCGAGGATTGGACCCCGGGAACCCACCCTCAATGTAATCCACTCCAAAGGCATCAAGACGCTCGGCAATGAGTAGTTTGTCGGTGACCGAAAAACTAATCCCTTCGCCTTGGGTTCCATCCCGGAGCGTGGTGTCGTAGATTTTAACTGCGTGGTTATTCATGAGATGATTAATCAGAATGAGCGGATACGCTCGGGGGCCAAAACAAAAAACCCGAGCAATTTAGCCCGGGTTTCAGAAGATTGGCGGTAGGGGGTGCTGAGACCTAGGCCAAAACGTTCTGCCCGGGTAAGGGAGCAAGTTGAATAATAATGGCGCTAATGATCGTGCAGCTGGGCACGCGGCAGAAAATGGTTAGGTTCAGTATTAGTTGTCCAGTTCCAATTCGGTTTGGAAAATGGAACTTTGAATTCTCTCTCGCAAAAAAGAAGTTTGACTGCCTCCGATTTGAGCTTGGATCCAAGATCTTCCATGCGCGCTCCAACTTACTCCATGCCTATTAATAAAGTTCTAGTAGCCATGTTGATGCTAGGAACGATCTTCGCCGTCACCTTCTACCTCGTGTGGATGCGCTCATGGGGGCCGCGCCACGGGCAAGTAAATCATGATTTGGGAACCTACGCATGGAAGAAGGACCTCCCGCTTCCGCGAACAGAGGCCGGTGGAACTTCATTGCAGGGGAAATTCTATGTCGTCGGTGGCATTGATTCACTCGCTCAAACATTCTCAGACTTACAAGTTTATGACCCCGCCCTAGATTCATGGAACCGGCTGGCTGATTTCCCGCGCCCAATCAATCATCCGGGAGTTGTAGCCGATGATCAGTTCCTGTATTCAGTTGGCGGATTCGGCCCCTTGGGTATTAGGGTTCGCGGCTTCATGTTCGCTCGCTGGGATCCCTACGACCAGTTAGAGCGATTCGACCCCGCGGCCAACCGCTGGACCTCTCTCGCCCGTATGCCCTCACCACGCGGTGCCGGCGGCGTCACTTTAGGCGGAGGTAAGATTTGGTATGTCGGAGGCATTGATCCGGAACGCAATTTATCCAAACAACTCTTCGCCTACGAAATTGCTACCAACACGTGGGAGGAGATGCCTCCAATGAAATACGCCCGAGACCATATGCGCTTGGAATACTACGAAGGCGCGATCTACGCGATCTCAGGCCGACGAGACGATATGCGATTCAATCTCGGCCATGTAGAGAAATTCGATATCGCGACCCGCACATGGACGAAACTACCTCCCATCCCAACTCCTCGCGGCGGTTTTGGCAGTGCCGTGCTCGACGGAAAAATCTACACATTTGGCGGAGAATCAGTCTGGACCTGTTTCGACACGGTCGAAGCGCTAAACCTCTCGACCGAAACGTGGGAAGCATTTCCTGCCCTGCCAGAAGCTCGTCACGGTATCATCGCAGGCACGATCGGCAACAGCATCCATTTGATCTCTGGTGGTCGCCATCCCCGCGTTTCTATCAGCGGGCTCCATCGCACCTTCTCACCCGCTAAACGAGAGCAATGAAACCAACGGTTTCCTTCATCGTTCTGTTCTACCGAGACGCCCCAACCATCGAAGCGGTGATTCGTCCTTTGTCGGAGATACTAAAAAAACACTGCTCCGATTATGAAATAATCGCTATCGACGACCACAATCCCGACGACACTTGGGCAGCGATCCAACGTGCGGCTCATAAATTTCCCAAAATTGTGCCGATGCGGAATGAAACCAACCTTGGGGTTGGTGCTAGTTTTCGTCGAGCCGTCGAAGCGACGCAATTCGAGTGGATCGGTTACACCGATGGTGATGACCAATATGAAACATCCGATCTTGCC
>CAJXQX010000126.1 GCA_913058185.1 uncultured Verrucomicrobiota bacterium | reverse complement strand
AGGAGTAGAGGTCATTCAGATTACGGAAAACGGACTCGCGCTCCAGGCGACTCTACAGGGCACCAAATATTGGCGCGACCGTGATTTGAACTATACCGAGTGATGAACCTTAGCGGCTGGCTACCACCAGCCAATGCCACGGATTTGGTTCTGCCATCCACTCGGGTGGATCATCAAATTCTGTGGTCCAGGGGTAAGGTAGTTTTTCGAATTCGAGATTCTCGAATCCTAAGTCGCGAAACTGAACTTCGAGTTCCTCTTTTAGGAAATGTTTGGTCGGCACGCCGTCAATGGGGCGCACGCCTTGTTCTCGGGCTGAAGCATTTTCGTCACTTTCGTAACTCTGCGTTTCAGCATCCTTACCGTCGAGTCCTGCTCGTAAATTCCAATCTAATCGTCGGTAGCTGGTGAACAGCGCTGATTCATGGGACGGCACCACGAGTAACAGTTTGCCCGAGGCGGCGATGAGGTCGGTTACGGTGTGCCAGATGCGTTGGCGCTCTTCGACATCGGGACCGATCAGGGCGTTGATGCACAGGCCCAAGTCTACGGGAGCAAAGGGCGGAGGAGCTTCCCCGGATAAATCAAACTCGTGAAAGCTGACGTGAGAATTCTCTGCCGACTTTTTGGCTGCTTCCTGAAGCAACGCAGGTGACCAATCGCAGGCGTGAATCTCCGAAAAATGCTCGCTTAGCAGACTGATGATTTGTCCGGGACCGCAGCCAAAATCTGCGGCGACCTGCTGTGGCGCGGCCAAATGACTAATGAGTTCAGCAATTCGGGTCCGGGAATCATTCCCCAGCACACTGAAAATATCTGCGGCGTAATTTCCTGCGGTTTTTTCCCAGTATGCTCGGTCCATTTATAGAGGGTAATTTTATGGATGGATGCGGCAAGGGCCGAACCGATCGTTAAACGGTGGGGCGGACTGAGATTGCATCTTTCGGCTAATGTCCGTTTTACCTTGGATGTGCTTTCGCCCCGAATCCTTGCTGTCGCAGGTTTGCTGTTTTTCCCAGCAATTGGAATGATGTCTCCCGATAACCGTGCCCCGTCCACTCAGCCTCCCGGTGACCTCGCTATCGCCGATGTGCCGATGTTTGTGATGATTGGCTTCGACGATAATCCTGATGTCGAACCCATGACTTGGATCCTCGACTACCTCGCCGAAAAAACCAACCCGATCGGTTCGGGGCAGGTGGCCACATTCGATGGGTCTCCGACCCGAGTGGCTTTCTATTCCAACGGAAAATACCTTGAGAACTCAGCTCCGCTTCGGGCGCTCCATCTCCGGGCATTTCGTGAAGGCCACGAAATCGGCAACCATACCCATAACCATTTTCATGGCGGCGAATTCACCACTGAGACTTGGACCGAGGAGATGCGTCTTTGCCGGGACGCTTTAGTCGGCTGCGGGATCCCAAATGATTCGATGATAGGGTTCCGCACCCCGTTCCTGGAGTATAACGACCACACGTTGGCTGCGGCTCGCCAAATGGGTTTAATTTATGACACCTCGTTAGAGGAAGGCGTGCGTCCCGATGAGGATGGCACTAACTTCGTATGGCCTTTCACGCTCGATAACGGGGGGCCGGGCAACGCCTACTACCACGCCCCCGGCGCCGCCAAACACATCACGTCGCACCCGGGTTTTTGGGAAATTCCGCTGCATGTATTCATGGTTCCTCCGGACGACGTCGCCGCTGAATATGAGATCGCCCCGGGACTGGCGGAACGCATTTATCAAACGATTAAAACGACCCAGGGATGGGAGTGGTCGGCTGAGAGTCGGAAGATAACGGGTTTGGACTGGAATGTTCTGGAAGGAGCCGGGCGCACAGCACCGGAGTTTCTCGCTATCTTGAAACATACCTTGGAACTGCGACTCGCGGGCAACCGGGCGCCCTTGATGGTCGGTGCACACACTGCGCTATTCGCCACCGATAAACCGGATCGTCGCGTCGCGATGGAAGCGTTTATCGGCTACGCGCTGAGCCACCCCGAAGTGCGGATCGTGACCCCATCTCAACTCATCACCTGGTTGCGCGATCCGCAGCCTTTGGGTAACGAGTCGTCGGCCGGACGGTTTACCACTTCGTTGGAGAGCTCGTCGCGATCGTCATGCTCACGCGGAAACTCGGTGGCGAGAAGGGTGCCGGCGCGAGTGATTCCTTCGACCAAAGCCTGAGTTGGGTCGCCAGCCCGGAAGTGCTGCTCCATTGCGGCTGCGACTTCAGCCCAAAAGGACTCGGGGCATTTTTGGTGAATACCTTGATCGCCGAATACGGCGAATTTTTGAGCATCGGGTGCAACGAAAAACAACACACCGTTGCGCTCAGCTGTCTCCTGCATTTTTAGGCGAGCAAACTCTTTTTCGGCTCGCTGCACGGGGTCTTCGACCTTGCCAGCTTGGAGCACCACCCGGATCTCACCGGAGGTTAGGTTTTCGGCGTCGTTGATCGCTTGCTCGATACGGGTGTTGTCGAGTTGTTTGGAAAATTCTTTGAGTGCACTCATGGATTAAAAATTTGGGTTACCAACTGCCGCCAGCCCCGCCACCGCCAAAGCTACCGCCACCTCCGGAGAAGCCACCGCCGCCGCCGAATCCGCCTACCATCCAGCCACCGGTTCGATGATGGCCCCGGCCGTATATTTGTCTTCGTCGTCCCCGCCCACGGAAGATCGCGCTGAGCACCAAGATGATCAGAATAAATATGATTTCGAAAACTGAGGAGGAGCGACGGTTCGATCGTCGATCGTCTCCATTGGCTCGGCCGGAACCGGTGTATTCGCCTTGGGTCGCGGCGATCATGGCATCGACGCCAGCCGCCATGCCTTGGGCGATATCTCCGGTGCGGAAATATGGAATGATACTCTCCTCGATGATGCGTTTCGCGAGTGCATCGGGGAGCGCGCCTTCAAGACCGTAGCCGACCTGGATGAACATCTCCCGATCTCCGAGGAAAACGAACAAGACCGCTCCATTGTTTCGGTCACTCTGGCCTACGCGCCAACTCTCGGCGACGCGGTAAGTGTAGTCCTGCACGCTAGAGGGCGAGTCCATGCGATCGTAGATCGCGACCAGTAACTGGTTTGAAGAGTCTCGTTCATAACCCTGCAGGCGTTGATTCAACGCCTGGCTCAGTTGCGCCGGAATCTGCCCCGTGTAGTCATTAAAATAGGCCCGAGGCGCCGCTGGCATCGTCTCCGCAATTACTGCGTTCGGGATGAACGTTCCGACCCCGAACAGGAGTGCGGTTAGGACGCCAGATCGGAGTGCGGACCACGCGGTCAGCAGGAGGTGTTGATTCAACATCAGATTAGTTGCCGAAATCGATCTGTGGCGGTTCTTCGGCGCCGGGCTTGGCCGTAAAATAGGTGCGGGTCTCGTAGCCGAGGGCCCCGGCGATGAAGACAGCAGGTATCCGTTTTATGGCGACATTGTAGCCTTGCACCACGGTATTGAATTTGCCCCGTTCAACCGCGATACGGTTCTCGGTGCCTTCGAGTTGAGCCTGTAGATCACGGAAAGAAGCGGTGGCCGTGATTTGGGGGTAGCGTTCGACCGTGACGAGCAACCGGGAAAGGGACGAGCCGAGTTGGGCCTGGGCGGCCTCAAATTTCGCGAGCTGAGCGGCGTCAGTCGGCGCTCCGGCGGGTAGTTGCATTTGGCCAACTTTCGCGCGGGCGTTGGTGACCTCCATGAGGGTGGATTTCTCGAAGTCGGCGGCTCCGGATACGGTGGCCACCAAATTGGGCACCAGGTCGGCGCGGCGCTGGTAGACGTTTTCTACCTGCGCCCATTGCGCGTCCACGGCTTGGGATTTACCGATCAATCCGTTGTAGGAACCAACGGCCATCATCACGAAGATGACGAGGAGAACGAATGGGATGCCGAGAAGCAGAAGCAGTTTTTTCATAACGGTGGCTTTTATGCTTACCTGACGTATTCCGATCACGCAAGCGGTCGACTGTTACAGAATCACGTCTTCTTTATCATGGAGCGTTTCCACGAAAAAGCCCGCGGCTTTAGCCGCGAGCTTGGGAATGGATCAAATAATGGAAACAGACCTTAGCCTTGAGCCATCATTTCGCGGGTGCCGAGCTCGATGGCCTTGTGGCCAGCGTTGTAGGCCGCGGCAAAGCCCTGCGCCATTTCGTCGGTGAAGACCTCTTCCGCGCCGGATTCGATGCCATCCAAGATGGTGCCCGCGACATCAACTGGAGATGCTTTGGGCGCATCAATATCCTTGGCCATGTCGGTATCGATCGGTCCTGGATACACCCCAATGACGTTTACGCCAGATCCTCTGAGGAGGTGGCGCGTGCCTACGGTGAGAGAATGCAACGCTGCCTTGGAGTCACTGTAACTCGGGAACATGGGCAAATTGGTCAGGCCTGCGATACTGATGATGTTCACCAGAGTGCCCGCGCCAGCGGTATGGAGGGCAGGGACCAATGCACGCGTCATGTGAAGGTTGCCCCAGTAGTTCACGTCAAACTCGCGTCGGGCGTCGGCCAGGTCTTCGGCAAACATGTCTAGGTTGCCACCGGCACCGGCGTTGTTGATAATGACCGAGGCATCTGCCGCAGCGTTCGCGACGGCCGCGACTTGGGCGGTATCGGTCAAATCCAGAGCAAGGGGAACGATTTTGTCGGCATGTGCCGTGGTGAGCTCGGCCAACCAGTCGATATTGAGGGCAGTAGCGTAGACCTAGGTTGCGCCGCGAGCGATCAAGGCCTCAACGAGGGCTTTGCCGATGCCGCTATTGGCGCCAGAAACAAGGGCGATTGAATTTTGGATGGATTGGCTCATGAAATTTGAATTGAGATAACGTTTATTATTGAATGATCGATCAAATAAGAGTCTCGGCTAGGTGAAAAGTTAACTATTTTATTGAACATTCATTCAATAATAATCTAGTTCGGTTTGATCATGGCGCGCCCTCCTCAATTTGACCGTTCTGAAATCCTCGAAAAAGCCACCCAGCTCTTTTGGGAACACGGCTATCGGGGGGCTTCGGTGAGCGACTTGGTCAAGGCGACGGGACTGTTGCCCGGCAGCATTTATGCGAGTTTCGGTAACAAGGAGGGTGTGTTTATCGCTTGCCTCGAGTATTACAGCGTAAAATTGGAAGGAAATCGGGAGCAGTTCGAGCGTGAATCGTCACCGCTGACCGTATTGCGAAACTTCTTCTTCGCCGTCGTCGAGCAATCGGCGGATGGAGATGACCGGCGTGGGTGTTTTTTAGTCAATGCGTCCCTCGAATGCGGTGAGTCAGAGACTGCGATTAAATCGAAGGTCCGTGGTTGCCTGAGCCAGAACGAAACATGGTTGAGGGATCAGCTCGAAGCCGCGCGGCAAGTGGGTGAATTGAGCGAAGACACCGACACCACGAAACTCGCGGCCTGCCTAACCGGAGCCATGTTTGGATTTCGGGTGATGTCGCGAGCCCAAGAGGACTCCAATAAGATTCGAGACATGGCCACCGCGACCTTCGAGTGCCTCATGACTCCTTGGCAGCAGGTAGCCATTTAGCGTGAGAAAATCATAGAAACACGACCTGACCCCGTTTGGTTAGGATTCTTTGTCGGGGGATGATTCGTCGATGAAGTGGCGGAATTTTTGGTAGGAAAACCCGACCCAAAGTAACAATACGCCGAGCACAATGAAGGCAGCGATGCGGTGTTTGGCTTCTTCGATGTCATGGACAAATACGCGAGAAATACAGAATAACAGCAGGATCAATCCAGCGAGCCGATGGGACTTTGCGCGGCCCACAATGCCTAATCCAAACAATCCAATCCCGCCGATCGCCCAAAGCACCGTGCCGTAGTCCTGCCAAGCAGCACGCTCGTTTAGAGTAATCAGGGTGATCGCTCCGGCCGCGATCACGGCGTGGCCAATCGTCCACAATCGGGCCACTTCAGTCGTGGTTTTCAAGCCCCGGGCGAACGCAATCAGCGGTTGCATCGCCACGGCGAAAATCAAAACCGCTAGCCCGATTAACGAAAGGGTGGGTTGGTCGGTGCGCATCCATGCGGAACCCATGGTGAACCTTAAAAGACCGATGACTCCCAACGCGCTAGCGGCGCCAAACGCCGCGTTAACCCGACAGCGTTGGGCAATCGCACTGAATAGCGTCCCCACTGCTACCAGCGAAAGGGCTAGCCACAACGGTGATAGGTCATTGCCAAGAGCCTGCCAAATCACCGGAACGCTGACCAACGCGACGATCAAGTGGGCCCCAGACATGCCACCGTTTGTTGCTTCTTTGCGGCGACTCCCGAGCACCCAGAGGAGGGCGGCGGCGAACGCCATGAAGCGCAAAGCCCATGTCCCATCGACCATACTAACTGCCCCAGGTTGGTGGGCCAGAAAGAGGACGCCGCCGGTGAATAGACTGATCATTCCCCCTATCGTGAATTCGGGTTCAGGATGCTTCAGACCTATGGCGGCGATCACGACACAGAACACCGCCGTGGCCACCAGAGCCTGTTCGGCGGGGAGCGTTTGCATGATGGCACCGATTAATGCGGCTGCGCCGAGTAACCCTAACCCGAGTGCTCCTCTTGAGCGATTTGGGTTACCCAACGGCTCTGAGGTGCGTTTCGAACCGGCGACCACATACCCGAGCAACAATGTGCCGACTCCCAACGGAGCAGCTCCGGCCCACAACCACGACACCTCTAGAAAGGTTTCGGCCCAAAACTGCGTTGCCAGATGGGCGGTAACAAACGCAACCAAGGCGCTCGGAATCCCGACCCGGCTGCGCCGGAGATAGGCGAACGCGCCCAGTCCCATTGCCAAAGCGGTCCCACCCACCGGTGCCCAAGCCTGTTCAAAGCTATCAGAACACAGGAGCCAAACCGGAAGGGCTGCCAATGCTCCGAGCAGCCAATCGGGTGTATGGGTTTTTTGGGCCGAGTTATGCCACTGCCGCGCGAGTTGATCCATTAATATCAGACTCGCGAAAACATAGATGAGTGAGGCCAAGCCGGTGGTTGAAATGATGTCTCGATGTAGGCCGACGGCATCGTCCGTAAAGAAACCGAGGGACAGGACCCACACGACCAGAGTTACGCCGCATAGCGAGTTACGACCCGATCGATGTGCGGCAAACAGCAACACACCCGCCTCAATCAACAATGCGATCCACCGGGTTCGTGCATCCCAATGGGCGATCGCCGCGAGGGCAAAGAGCGAGGCCGTCTTCACGGCTAGCATATTGACCATGGCCTCCCCGGGCACCTTACGGGCGGTCCAGGTGGTTACACCCAATAGCACTAGTCCTGCTCCTAGAAAATAAACCGCATAGGAAACCTCGGGATCCAGAAAAGCGGTCGCGATCAACCCCGCGAGTAAGCCTAGCGAGGTATTCACCGTTTGCAGCCGACGTAGGCGCGTTGAGATCGCACTGCCATTCGCAGCGGCCAAATAGGCCAACGAAAGATGTAACGCGAATCCCGCTAACACCAAACTATAGATGTATAATGGTCCAAAGTCGTTACGGTCCGAGATCATCATCGCGATGGTCAGGATC
>CAJXQX010000125.1 GCA_913058185.1 uncultured Verrucomicrobiota bacterium | reverse complement strand
GATGTGAAAGAATCCAGTGGGACTGGGAGCAAAACGAACGCGAACTTGTGACATAGAGAATAATTGAATCCCGACTTGAGCGAAACGGGATCGGCCAGCAAGAACGTCAGGATGCCCCCTGTCAAAGCCTGCCCACTGGATCCCGCGCAGTTGCTTGCTCGCTTCCGGGAGATGGCAGCCCAACAAGGGTTCCGCGAAGAGTTGATGGGATATCGGGGCGATTTCCCGTTGTTTGCATTCACCCGGCGCTCCCCGGGGCCTCACCCTCGGATCTACATTTCGAGTGGTGTCCACGGCGACGAACCTGCGCCACCCGAGGCCTTACTTAGTTTACTCGAGCAGAACTATTTCGACAGCCGAGCGAACTGGTTTCTCGTTCCCATGCTCAATCCCACCGGCTTTTTGAAGGCCCAGCGCGAGAACGCAGAAGGCATTGATCTCAATCGCGACTACCTCGCCCCTGTCTCAGCCGAAGTCGTCGCTCACATCAACTGGCTCAAAAAACAGCCGCGATTCGATTTAACGCTGTGCCTTCACGAGGACTGGGAGGCCCAAGGATTCTATCTCTACGAGCTATCCCGCGATCTTAAGCGCGAATTCGCGCGATCGATCGGCGCTGCTGCCGGTCAGCACGTTCCCATCGAACAAGGTAGTGAAATCGACGGCCGGCCCATCGATGAAGAGGCGATCATCCGTCCCGAAGATGATCCGGCTCTTCGTGAAACGTGGCCTGAAGCCATTTACCTATTCAAACACCACACTCACGTGTCCTACACGTTCGAAACTCCGTCTGGTTTGGGAATGACCGGACGGATCGCGGCGCAATGTTCAGCCGTGAGCAGGGCAATTTCACAGGTCCTTAGCGCAGGGTAGGCACCGTTGCCTCCCCCTTTTTTGATTTCTGTGAGAAACCCCCATACTCACTCAATAAGTCTCATGCGCTTCTCGATCAATACCAAGGGCTTGGGAAGTTTACCCAATACCATTTTGCGAAGTAATTCAGGCGGGGGGTAATTGGATTAGATATGTCCGAGAAAGAGGTGGAGAGATATTTCAAAATACCTTATCATCACCTCTCGCAGTAAATCTTACCCCGATTTCCCGATGAAACATCTGCTCACCCCACTGGTCGTTTTAGTCAGTCTTCTGATTTCGACCGCCTCTCCCGCCGTTGCCGGTCCGGTTTCAAAACCCAATTTCATTGTCATCTTTTGTGACGACATGGGTTATGCCGATATCGGCCCTTTTGGGGCCAAAGGCTACCAGACCCCCAATTTGAATCGCATGGCGGCGGAGGGCATGATCTTCACTGACTTCCATGTGGGACGAGCGGTCTGCAGTCCCTCTCGTTCCGCCATTATGACGGGCAGTTATCCCAAACGAGTCAGTGTAAATGGTAATTTTTCGCCGAAATCTAAGACAGGGTTGAACCCTGACGAGATCACCATCGCCGAGGTATTGAAACAGCAGAACTACGCGACAGCGTGTTTTGGAAAATGGCACTTGGGCCACCAGCCTGAGTTCCTCCCGACCAGTCAGGGCTTCGATGTATTCTACGGTCTGCCCTACTCCCACGATATGTGGAACCACCATCCCGAAGATGGAACCAGATACCACTTCCCGGAATTGCCGCTTTATGAGGGGAAGAATGTGATTAATCCGGCGCTGATCGCCGCAGACCAGTCCGCTCACACTCGAAAGTTAACCGAACGAACGGTGCACTTTATTGAGCAGAACAAGACCAACCCATTCTTCATCTATCTGCCTCATCCCCTCCCTCACGTTCCGTTATTAATGGGACCTAATTTCGAAGGTAAAACCGAACGTGGTGCTTATGGTGATGTGGTGGAGGAGCTCGACTGGAGCGTCGGTCAGATTCTGGACACTTTAGACGCCAATGGGCTGAGAGAGAACACCCTCGTGATATTCACCAGCGACAATGGACCGTGGCTACGCTACGGCAATCACGGCGGCAGTGCGGGGCCTTTACGTGAAGGCAAGGGCACCCACTTCGAGGGCGGGTTCCGCGTGCCCTTTGTCGTGAGTTGGCCAGGAACCATCCCCCCGGGCACGGTCAACACTCAGTTTGCGGCGACGCTTGATTTGTTGCCCACCTTCGCCGCCTTGGCCGAAGCTCCTTTACCTCCCAATCGCATTATCGACGGTCACGACATTCGCTCCTTACTCCTCGGTGAAGAAACCAAGGATTACAAACGCACCTTCTTTTACTACCAAGGCCCCAATTTAAACGCAGTGCGCAAGGGGAAGTGGAAACTGATATTCCCGAGTCGCTACACGGTATGGGAAAAAGGCAGTGACGGTATCCCCGGAGCCAAGAGAACCCTGCATCCGATACCGTTAAGTCTCTTTAACCTAGATACCGATGTGGGCGAGACCACCAACGTGGCGGCCCAACATCCGCTCATCGTAGACGGAATTCAGGCCCTCGCTGATGCTGCCCGCTTGGATCTCGGCGACGGCCAAACCCCAGGGGCTAACGTCAGACCATTGGGCGGTAGCAGGCCTTGAGAGTTTCGCCGGCGAACGCCCCCCCCCCACTCATCAATTAGAAGAAGCCTCAACTTAAGCCCCACCCCATGAAGCATCTCACCACTATGCTCTTTCTTCTGACCGCCTTGCTCGGCTTTGCGCAGCAGAAACCCAACATTGTCGTCATATTCGCCGACGACCTCGGCTACGGCGACACCAGCATTTACGGCGCGACCAAAATCCAAACTCCGAACATCGACCAGCTCGCTCGTGAGGGTCGCCGCTTCACCGACGCCCACACCGCCTCGGCCGTATGCACGCCGTCGCGTTATATTTTGCTCACCGGAGAATACGCCTTCCGGACCGACCACTGGTCTCCCGTGTTCCTCAAAGTGGGACTGATCATCGACGAGAACAAAAAGACGGTGGCGGATATCATGAAAGACGACGGCTATGCCACCGCGTGCATTGGCAAGTGGCACCTTGGTTTCGGCGAAGACACCCCCAACTGGAATGGCGACCTTAAACCCGGCCCCCTAGAGCTCGGCTTCGACTACTACTTCGGCATGCCGGTCGTGAACAGCCACCCACCGTTTGTGTATGTCGAAAATCACCGCGTGGTCGGCCTCGATGCCAACGATCCATTCGTCTACGGCCAGTTGGCTAAGACCAAAGTCATCGAGGAAAAGAGGAAACTCGACGATATTGGCGGAGCCGAAAAAGCCCATGACCTTTACGACGATTATCAGGTCGGCACCACGCTGGCCGGCAAAGCGGTCAGTTGGATTAAGATGCATAAGGATGAACCATTCTTCCTCTATTTTCCAACGACCAACATCCACCATCCCTTCACTCCTCATCCCCGGTTTCAAGGGACCAGTGAAGCGGGTCGCTATGGCGATTTCGTTCACGAACTGGACTGGATCGTGGGAGAAGTGACTCGCACCTTGGAGGAGGAAGGACTGGCGGACAACACCCTGATTATTTTCACAAGCGACAATGGGGGCATGATCAACCTCGGTGGTCAGGAAGCATGGAATCGGGGCCACCAACAAAACGGCGATCTCCTCGGCTTCAAATTCGACGCCTGGGAAGGCGGCCATCGCGTTCCTTTCATCGCTCGCTGGCCGGGCAAGATCCCGGCCGGCAGTGTTTCAAATCAACTTATCTCCACGGTTGATTTGATGGCCACACTCGCCGCCGTAACGGGTCAGGAACTCAAAGACGACGATGCCCCGGATAGTTTCAATATTCTGCCCGCTTTGACTGGCGACACGGCAAAGGTCGTTCGCGATCACCTCGTGCTCGCACCACTTCGCAAAGCCCACTTATCTCTGCGTTCTGGCGACTGGGTTTATATCAGCGGCCCAGCGGGCGGCGGGTTCGGGAATCCCTCAGTAGGAGGCCGTGGTTTCGGTGGTTATCCCGCCCTTCATTTTTCCGGTCAAAAAAATAGCAATATGGTAGACGGGGAACGAAAACCAGACGCCCCCGAAGAACAGCTCTACAACTTAAGCAGCGATCCCTTCCAGGCCACCAACGTCATTCTGGACCATGCAGCCATGGCCCAATCCATGCGCGAACAACTCGCCTCCATTCAAGCGGCGAAAGGAACGAGATAATCATGAAGTAAATGATGCGATTAGTCTTTCTCGTCGCCCCATTTTTATCCTTCCGCAGCAAACCTGCGCACCTAACGGCAAAGACTTACTAGGTCCTTAAAGTAAACCTCTCTATGCAATTCATCCGCCTCATCACCACGTTATCAGTTTTTACTGCCAGTCTGCTCTCGGCAGATACGTCTGTTTTAATCGCCGGAAAGGGAGGTCTCTACCGCACTTCTCTCAACCACGAATCTGGCCAACTCAGTAACCCCGAGTTGATCCACAAATACGGTTCCGGCAGTTGGTTGGTTCACCACCCTTCGTTACCCATAATCTACAGTTCCTGGCACGAAGGTAAATTGAATGGACTCAAAGCACTCCGGGTCGATTCCAGTCGAGGCATCACTGAGTTTAGCACCTTGGAGATCCCCCTGCCCGCGCCGGCCCATGTGGCGGTCAATCCAACGGGATCACTACTCGCAACCGCGCACTGGGGAGGTGAGGCCACCACCTTAGTTTCCCTCAATGATGACGGTTCATTCGCGAAATTGGAACAGGTGTTTAAGCATGAAGGTTCAGGTCCCAGGCCCGTTCAAACTCAGGCCCGTCCCCATTTCGCCGGTTTCACTCCGGATGGCGCCCATTTGCACGTTACTGATCTCGGGGCCGATGAAATCTGGACCTACTCGATCGATCACTCGAAAGCTCGATTGGCTCTAGCCCACAAAACCGGACTACCGAGCGGATCCGGCCCTCGCCACCTGGCATTCTCGCCGGATCAAAAATTCGCCTACGTCAGCGATGAACTTTCTCACCACGTTTCCGCGTTTGAGTATGACGAACAAAATGCTTCGTTCGCCACCATCCAGCACATCAACGCTGCGCCCGCTGGTATGGAGGAACTCACCAACAACGTTTCTGAAGTCCTCGTGCACCCTTCCGGACGCTTCGTCTACACCGCGAATCGCGGAAACGACTCGTTGGCAGCTTTAGCCCGAGATCAGAAAACGGGCCTGCTCACTCTCGTCGAAATTGAACCAGCTCGCGGCGTCTGGCCGCGCAACTTTAACATCACGAGTGATGGCAAGTGGATGATCGCAGCCTCCCAAATTTCCGGCACCGTCGCGGTATTTTCCATCGATCAGGAATCGGGAAAACTGACCTACTCCCGAAATATCATCAATGTGCCTGCTCCAGTCCGAGTGCTGCTACCAAAAGAGTAGACAGCACCCGAGCAGGTGGGAATTCCTTACAAGGAATCGAGCCGCGCCAAATTCGCGGCTCGAACCGCGAGAAGGCGTTCGTCGGCGAGAGCAAAACTCTCCCATTCCAACTCACGGTAAAGTGCGATCCGCTCCGTAAGTAGGTCCGCATTATACGGATCTTCTTCGATACGGGCATTCAGGGAATCGAGCGCGAGCCCAGACAATCCGGCATCGGCATAAAGCTTGGCTAACAGTTTGGTCGTGTCCTCCGAAGCTTTCGATTCCCAACGCTGTAATTCGGCGAGGCTTTCCCATGATTCGGGAATTCGCTCTGCCGTGCGGTGAATATCGGTGCGGAGGCGATTGATGGTCGCGAGGAAATCGCGCTTCTCGGACCACTCCTTTTCTTCCGCCGCAATCTCGTCGCGAGCTTCAAGATCACCGGGTAGCGCAACCGGTTTCGCGCCAAAGAATCGGCTCACTTCGTCAGCATCAGCCAATGTTTCGGCCTCAGTCAGCCAAGTCAGAATTTGGGTTTCACTCGGAGCCATTTTGCTAATTTTTTCCACTTCTGGCTCAGCTTCGATCGGCTCTTCAGTTTTGGCCCCCTCTTCGAGTTGGGTTTCACTGTCCTCTTCCGGAGGTTCGGGCAACTTGCCCCAGACATCACTGGCCAGCCCCGCCAAAACGGCACCTTCGATGGCCCGCTCAATCAAGGGTGCTGGGTTCTCTGGTTTGGCAATTTGTAACTGATCGAGCAATTCGATCCGTCGCGTAGCGACCTCCAGTTCGTCGGCCATGCGATGTTCGCGCACGAAGGCGAGTTGCAGATCATAGACGGAATCCGTGAGTGATTCGGCATCGGTCTTGAGATCGTCGCCGGGTTCCGATTCCGGATCTTGATCGGTCACCTTACTCGGTGCGTCACCGATCAGGTATACCAGCCCCGTTTTGGTAATCTCCTGATCGTCCTCGTTAGAGAATTTCAATTCCCCGATCAGATAGTCGGGAGCGGGCTTCAGTTCCGCCGCTTTCTCGACAATCGCATCCTTCAAGAAAATGACATGTTGGCGACCGCCCGTCAGATCCAATTTACTCGCGGCGCTGCCTTTATAGCGGGCCCGTTGATTCGCAAAGATACTTAAGGATTGTGCGGGCTTCAATGGAACTTCGATCCGCAGAGGCAACGTTTTCACGTCATCGAGAATATCCGTCAGGAACGTGCCCTGTTCGCCAATGATGGTGGTTTTACCCTTAGGGAAATCTACGGTTTTTTTAGGATCAGGGAACGTATTGTAGAGAACCTCCCCGGACTCGTGCACCACTTTGAGACGTCCGCCCGTGAATCCCTCAGAAAGATCGTAGTCCTGCTGGGAACCTAAAGACGCAGTCGTGGCTTCTTCAAAATTCACCTCATAGTTGAGACGAACCAAACGATCCTGTTGCGGACCGGGATGTAACGGTGATCCCGGACGTTCACTACGCTCATCGTCGTAATAGTCTTCCGTCGACTTGGGGAGACTCACATGCACGGCCTTATTCAGTTTCGCTTCGATTTCGACTGAGGCATCCGCGAGTGGAGAAATCTCTACCGGCAAGAAACCCTGGTTGGGTTCCGCCACCAAGGTGTTGGGTTTTAGTCCTACCCCCAACCATTCGAGTTCAAGGTCAAGTTGAGCCGCTTCGGGAGAATAGAAATATTGGTTAAAGGCCAACTCGGTGACGCCTCCGCCTCGCACCTTGACCGTCATGATCTGCTCTTCGCCCTCGTCGATCCACGCCACATGGTCGGTCTTGTAGTGGTGTTGACCTTGCTCGGCAGCCAACGTCACCACCTGCAAGAAGAACCGACGAGCGATAGGATCGTCAGCCACATGCTTAAGTTTGATTTTCAACCGCTCGGCATTCGCGGGGACTGGGTAGAAACGTCGAACCGTCACTGCCGGATTGAGATCGAGGGTCGTTTTATGAACATGATCGACGAAAACGTCCGGATCCGCGGGTCGCACAATCGTGAGGGGAACCGTAAACACCGAACCGAGCTCCTCTCGTTTGGCCAAATAGGCATCCACTTGACTGGTGATCAGTTCGCCTTGTTTCCGCGCTTTCTCCGATCGCTCGGGAATATTGAGATGTAGATTCACCCGTTCCGAGCCATTCACCATGTGCATGTATTCCGGTGCTTCGACCCACGAATCGGCGGACTTCAAAATCAAATCTTCATCAAATTTGAAGCGATCGTCGCTACCGATGGACTCCGGCCAATGCGGTGCTACATCAACAATCACATGACGACGTAATTCATCGATTGGTTCGCGCAGGTAGAGACC
>CAJXQX010000124.1 GCA_913058185.1 uncultured Verrucomicrobiota bacterium | reverse complement strand
CGGTATCACCGTGCCACTCGCACTGGTGGTGGGGTATTTCATCTATCATGATGCCTATGACGACTACGTCTACTATGCGTTCACCTTCAATACCGCCATCTATCTTCCCGAGGTTCCATTCTGGGACCGCATGCTCTGCATCAGGATGCCCTTTATCATGGCATGGGAAAACGTCGCCGCAATTGGCCTGCTGGGAATTATTGGTGCTTTCGGATTACTGAACCGGGTCACAAAACACGCGTTCAGTCCCGAGGCGCCAACATTTCCGTTGTTGCCGTGGCTGACACTCGGCTGGACCGCTGCGGGTTTGATCACGACCAGCCTCAGTGGCCGTGAATTCGCCCACTACAGCCAACAGGTCATCCCTGGTCTCAGCTTGGCGGCAGGTTGGTTGCTAGTGAGAATACCGAGCTGGGCTCCCCGACGTCTTCCGAAACTCGGCCAATTCACGGTAGCGGTTTTCGCCGTTATAATTGTCGTTCAAGGCGTCATGCGTTTCGGAGAAATCAAGACGGAGCTTGATGGGGCCATGAATGACAATTTCGACATTCCTGACCGCATTCGAAACCACAGTTCCGACCAAGAGCGTATCTTCGTGTGGGGGTATTTCCCCGAACTGTATTTTCACACCAAACGACTGCCGGCCACGCGCTACATCTACGCCAACTACATCACCGGCATGATTGCCTGGAGTAATCTCGATGCGCTGCAAGATGTCGAATATGGGGTTTCCCCTGATGGTTGGAAGAATTTCTACGAAGACTTCGACGCGACACCTCCGGCTGTGATCGTCGATACGCTGGGCATTCGCGGATACTCCAAGTTTCCGATCGAAAATCGTGAACCACTATGGAGCTACGTTCGTCGTGATTACGTGCAAGTATCGGCCGGATCAGAAACGTCATTCGGAATGCGAATCTTCCGTAGATTGGAAGACGCCAGCGATTCGAGTTCTATCAAACACACAGGCGATTCGCATCCTGCATTCTCGCTCACTGGAATCGTCATTCGGAAGGAAAACGATGTGCCGCGTTTGGCGTTTCGCGCGCCCGAAGGTTATAGCCGACTCGAATTAGTCGTGAATGGAAAAATCGTCTCGAGCGTTTCTCATCCCCCTTCTGAATCCGTGAACGCGCGATTCTTCGTTCCGGGTAATCCGTTTGATGCAACCGCAGTTTGGGTTCGAGCCTCCGGAAGTGACGGGGTCGCAGAATCGCCCCTATATAACTACGCTGACTTCGTCGCACATCATCGTTCGATTACGCCACGGGTTCCTGCCTTACAAATCGAGGACACCTTCATCGCGCCCCATGAACTGAGCACTGCGTTCGAAACCATTCCCTCGCATGGTGATTCGGCCCGGGTCTGGGATTTGATCGCTCCCGCACATCTGCGATACGAGTGCCCCGCTGGGGTGAATCGAATCAGTTTCACTCACGGCATAAAGGAATCGGTCGTATTCTTAAGCGACGGTTACGATATCACCATCAGATGGATTCCGGATGAGGGCGATTCGAAGGTTATTTGGCAACGTAGCATCAAACCTCGAAATAGCGGCAGCCACCAAATGCCCCAAACTGAAGACGTCGAGTTGCCTCCTCGAGGATCCGGCGATCTCGAAATCCGCTTCACCACCGGGGAAATCAGCGACCCCGACAATGATCACCTCTTCTTCGGCAACTTGGTGGGGCATACCGAGGGACCAATACTCCGACTTGGAAACAAAATATTCACCGCATTACCGCCTCCTGGCGAGGCGTTCCAGTCGGATCCTCAGGGCAATTGGCTGGTGCACGTTCCATCCCAGATCGAATGGGAACGACCAGTCAACTTGATGTCGCTGAGTTTTGAATACGGTCTACTCCCTGGGGCCTACGATCTGGAAGCTGACGGTCACAGTGACGGGGTCCGATTCATGTTGGATTTGGTTCCTGAAAGCGGACCATCCATCCAACTCTTCAACCACATTCTGGAACCGTTTAACCACCCCTCTCATCGAGGACGACAGCTCGCCCAAATTGATCTCCCCCAAAATCCTGCTGGTCGGTTGGTTTTGACCACCGGACCAGGTCACGGCGAAGACGATTCGTGGGACTGGGCCTTCGCCGCCCGCTTCACCGGCGCAGCACCTGGTCCACCTCTCGTAATTTCTCCCACCCGCCAAATTTTGGTAGAGCAGACGGACGGCTACGAAGGCGGATGGGCAGATCAATTCGACGAAACGCATTGGGGAGCACAGAGTCCGCAGGAACTTACGTACCCAAAACCTGCGGATCTCACCGCCGTCACTTTCCGCTACGGGCTCAATGACAACGCGGCCCGCGACGAAAACGGCCAACGCCGCAGTGATGGGGTTGAGGTCGTGGTGCTTATTGCCCCTCTCGATGGTCCTGAACAAGAACTCTACCGGCGTTTCATCGACCCATTTGCGAATCCGGCGGATACGGGCCAACAAACCGCCCGAATCGCACTCCCACTTGGTCAAAGCGGTCAATTAAAGTTCCAGATGAACGCCGGCCCCTACGACAGCAATGCTTACGATTGGGCTTATTGGGGCCCTTTTGAGGGCGAAACCGTAAACCAGCGCAACACGCCATGATTCGTTTCGCCGATCTCATGAAGCGACCGGCCACGAGAGCGGTGTTGATTCTGCTACTCGTAGGTTGGGTTTGTTGGTTACGCGGACCCAGCCTTACGGTGCCCATGTGGAATGTGGACGAGACCATCCATGCAACGGTGGCGGAAGTTCTACTCGACGGCGGCACGCTCTACCGGGATGCAATCGATCAGCGCACGCCACTGACCTACTTCGTTACGACGGCGGTTTTCGCCGTCACCGGCTCAAGCCTGACCGCGCTGCGTATTCTGATTCTATTGATGATCTGCGGCACCGCGCTGGCGCTCGGTCGCATCGCATTTCGCATGAATGGTCTATTCACCGGATTTGGGGCTACGCTGGTTTTTGCGGTATTCTCGAGGTACCTACTTTTACCCCAAGATACCCTAGCCGCTCACACGGAATGGTTCGTGGTCTTCTTCACGACGGCTGCGGCATGGTGTTTCCTTACAGGATCAACCCGGATCCCAACCATCAAACGGTGCTTCGCTACGGGCGAATTCTTGGGCATGGCGAAACAGGGTTTAGAGGACAACGTGCTCCATCGCGAAATGGCAGACAACAGGTGTCCATCGATACTTTATCTGAGGGCCGCGGGCTTCCGGCTTCTGCCTCTATTGGGTTGGTCAAAAACGAAGGTTGAAAATAGATTGATCAAAATAACTGGAAGATTCGCATATGCATTCCCCTCCTCACTTGCACTCAAGGTCGGTTCCTTCGTCACTCATGCCACTAACCGCGGTGATTTCAGCATCACGTTCCGCGGAGAACCCATTGACTCCCTATCCAGATGAATCGAATCGATGATCTCTTTAAACGGCCGATATATATTGGCGTGATGGTTTTGTTGCTAGCGGGCTGGGTCTTGTGGCTCAGAGGGCCTAGCTTGCCGGTTTCCATGTGGAACGTGGACGAAACAATCCACGCAACAATTGCTGAGGTGCTGCTGGATGGTGGCACGCTCTATCGCGACGCAATCGACCAACGCACTCCCCTGACGTATTATATCACGGCCGCAGTATTCGCCGTGAGTGGATCAAGCCTCGTCGCATTACGGGTCTTGATATTACTGATCGTGCTAGGCACCGCACTGATCTTGGGCCGGATCACTTACCGTATAAACGGCCCCGTTGCCGCGGTTGGTGCATCGCTGATTTTCGTCGCGTTCTCGAGTTTCCTTTTTCTACACGACGACGCATTCGCAGCTCATACTGAATGGTTCGTGGTCTTTTTCACCACCTGCGCAGCCTGGAGTTTCCTGGGCGGCGCTAAGCCCGTTCCATCCATCAAACGCTGCTTAACCACCGGTGGGTTCTTGGGCCTGGCGATCATGAGTAAACAGTCCGCTTTGCTCGAAATTGCTCCGGCCTTGTTTGCCCTCATCGCAATCACGATTGATCAGAAACTCAGTTGGCGCGCTTCGCTGGTTCGCACCGCTGCGCTACTGACCGCAGTTTTAGGGGTCTCATTAATCATCTCCGCTCCCGTTTTATTAGCCGGAGTTGGCACAGACTACCTTTACTACACTTGGACCTACAACCTCGAGATTTACGGAGCCGAGTTCACCCTCGCGGAGAAGATCTGGTCAGCGGGGCTCCTAGTCGAGCTACTGGTTGAAAAATTTCCGGTTCTACTGGTTACCGGAATCACGGGATTCGGTTGGTTATTGGCGCGCAGCTTGCAGTTCAAGCCCATGGGGAACGCGAAAACCCATCGATTTGCCGAAGTCTATTTTGTCATCTGGTTGATTAGCTCAATCGGAGCAGCCATGGCGGGAGGACGAGGATATGATCACTATTTCTTTCCCGCACTTTCTCCGCTGGCTTGGAGTTGCGGCTTGATCCCAGCGATTTGGGTACGGCATCTCATCGAATCACGTTCCAAGAATCGTTTCATCGCAGCACTCACCTGGGCAGCAACGACTGCGGTGGTTTATTCCGCGATCATCCTGCCGTTGGCTGCACGGAAAAGCCCCCTTCCCCCTCCGGACCCTGCGCTCCGAGTTTCAAATTGGATTAAGGAGCATTCGATTTCTGAAGATCGAGTATTTGTTTGGGGATTTAACTCTGATATTTATCGCTACGCGGATCGCCTTCCCGCATCTCGATTCATTTACTGCACCTTCCAAACCGGGTTAATCCCCTGGACGAATATCGCACCCGATATTGATACCCAATACGCGGTGGTCGAAGGATCTCTCGAAATTTTGATGGCCGACCTGAAGGAAAACCGGCCTCGATTCGTGGTAGATAGTTCAATCGGACCTCATCGGCATTTTGATAAATACCCTCCACGAAAGTTCCCCTTGCTGCAGTCGTGGTTACAGAAAAATTACGTTGAACTGGAACCTCAGCGCTGGAGACAACAAGGCTTCCGCCTGTTCGTCCGATCCGACGAGACCGTCAATGAAATCGCGGAGTTCGCCTCATTAGAATTCCGAGGCAACTTGAACCTCGTGGATACCGGTCGATTCGCACCGGGAATCAATCAAATTGGGATCGATTTCTCTCAGGCCAGACAAAATACCCTAACCGGACTAGGCCTCTCTATTAATGAACAGGTGGTAAAGGCGGTTACGCTGGATCCGATGGGGGCTACAAGTATCGAAGTGAGATTTGAATTACCGGTTGATATCGAAACGGTCCAGGTTCGTCCGCTCATCAGATTCAATGACGAAATATGGCACGCGGGTGATATGGTAGAAGTCCCCACGATTCCAGCCACTGCCACACCAGAGCAAAGCCAAGAATTTGCCATCCCCATGATCCAATCGCGCGTGAAAGCATTGGGCATGCGAGCGCTCTTCGGCGGACGAGCTGAAGAAGGGAACGGACAAAGCACCTTTGCGATGCATGCACCAGCCATTCTGACTTATTCTCTGCCTGCAGGCGTCACCCGAGTTACCGGACGGTTTGGGCTGCCCGACGCCGCCTATTCCCCGGACAACCCATCTCCTTCCGATGGAGTTGAGTTTGTCGTTCGGCACACCAACTCCGAAGGGATTTCCACAGAGTATTTCCGCCGGGTGATTGAGCCATTGCGCAATCCGGAAGACAGCGGAGAACACAACTTCGTTGCTCTAATTCCCCCAAGTAACCTAGGGGACATAATCGAATTCGAGATCACCTCAGGCAGATTCGGATCTCCCGCGAGTGACTGGTCCTACTGGGGTGACTTGAAACTCGAAATCCACCCCTAGATCAGTGACGCTTAGCCTGTTGAACCCATTGCCTATGCTTGACCGCCCTGAAGTCTCAGATCGCCCGCTAGCGCTCAGCGATTACCTGCTTTGGGCATTGTTGGCTCTGCTAGCCTTTACTTTGCCGCAGAAGCCCTTGTTGGAACTCGATTCCTCGTGGAGGCAGGCACTCGCCTATTTTCTCCAACGTGGTTATTCTTTCGGCGATTCGATCGTTTTTACCTACGGTCCCCTGGGGTTCCTAATGGGCAATACTTACACGGGATTGTATTGGGGCGGGTTTATGCTTTGGCAGAGCGTATTTTCGCTGATCGCGGCTGGCATGATAGTCTATGTAGGCAAGTCGATGACTGGGCTTTCTCGCTTCTGCTACTTTGCCTTCTTCATTCTTTGGGGCGTCGGATACGCCGATGCATTTCACATGATCATCATCGCCTTTAGCGGCTGGATCATGATTCAACGAGTGACTGACGATAAACCAGTGTGGGCTATTCCGTTTGGCGTATTATTGGCCCTGCTCGCAGTGATCAAATTCACCAATCTACTGTTCACGGGCTTTGTCGTATTAGTGGTTCTGGCCTATGCCTTGACCGCTCATAAACGTCGCGAGGGCTTACAACTGCTACTGTCATTTTCGTTCGGATTCCTCGGCATTTGGTTAGCGTGCGGACAGTCGCCCTTTCAGTGGCTCGACTACGCTCTGAACTCCCTGGAGATCAGTTCTGGCTACAATGCGGTAATGGGACTACCCACCCCAGATGGCCAATTGGCCGTCGCTCTTTGGGTATTCACGGCATTGGGAGCCTATGTGGTTTGGCACCTCGCGACTCAGCAAAATCGCTTACGATCAATCGCCTGCCTGTTGATTCTAGCCGCGTTTCTATTTCTCAACTGGAAACACGGTTTCGTAAGAGCCGACGGACACATGTTAGGATTCTTCTATTGCGCTTTAGTTTCTGCCGTCTCTTTTCCGGCGTTTTTTGGTGAGCGGGTGTCTAAGTCTTGGATTCCTCGAATCATCGTGATCGTGATTGCCGGCCTATGCCTGACTGGCATGCGCAACACGTTCACGACCACGATCGACTACGCGCCCAATATTGCCAACGAGAAGCTCCAGCGGAACATCCAGGCGCTATTGGATTGGGACCAAGCTCGAGCGAACCTCGAAGGCCAGGTGGACCATTGGGAACGCGAAGCAGATTTACCCAAAACTCGGGAACTCATCGGTGACGCTTCCGTAGATGTGCTCGGGTTCGAACAAGCGGTCGCGCTGTTTAACAACTTCAACTACACTCCGCGGCCTGTTTTCCAAAGCTACTCAGTTTACACCCCACATCTGGCTGAACTGAACGCCGCGTTTATCATCTCCGAAAATGCGCCCGAGTTTCTGCTACTCAAACTGCAGACGATTGATGAGCGTCCATTACTCGCCGATGATTCCCATTTGATGGCGCTCTTCCCCCATCTCTACGAATTCCGCCTGCTTGAGAAAGATTTCTACGTCTTCGAGAGGCGTCACGAACAACCGGATCTGGCTACTCTCCAGCCCCGTTTAGTGCGCAGTGCCGATGTAGCACTCGCGGAAGAGTTGCCGATTGAAGACCTAGCATCCGCTCATCTTTGGCTTGAGATCGACCTACCATTCAACCTCCTCGGTCGAGCCCGAAATTCCCTCTACAAACCTGCGTTGGTTTATCTGATCGTCACCGATTTCGAAGGCAAAGAAGAACGCTTCCGCATCCCCCGTCCCATTGCCTTAGCGGGATTTCAAATTAATCCTCTCGTCTCGGATTTTGAATCCTATCTTGAAATTCACGGTGGTGAATCGCTCAGACTAATTCGCAGCTTGCGGGTCGAGGTGGCCGCGGAAGATCAGCGATGGTTCAAGGACCGGGCACTCAT
>CAJXQX010000123.1 GCA_913058185.1 uncultured Verrucomicrobiota bacterium | reverse complement strand
CAGACATGAGTAACGATAAAGATGGTTAAAGTCCATCTCGCCGTAAGGATAAGGTTTCCTGGGGAAGGCTCGTCCTCCCAGGGTTAGTCGGGAGCTAAGATGAGGCCGTAAGGAGTAATCGATGCACAGAAGGTTAATATTCCTTCACCGGCTTGCAACTATTCCCAGAGTGCGGATCGACGGACCCTACAGACCTGTTTTGACAAGGCACTGCAAAGCTACGGCTGCGTGGGTGTAGGGAAAGAAGGTTCCAAGAAAAGCTCTGGAATTACTATGTAGGTCGCTCGTACCGCAAACCGACACAGGTATCCGGGATGAGTATTCTAAGGCGCGCGAGTTAAATCTCTCTAAGGAACTCGGCAAATTGGCCCCGTATCTTCGGTATAAGGGGTGCCCCTCTAGGGGGGTCGCAGTTAATAGCGTCAACCGACTGTTTAGCAAAAACACAGCTCTCTGCAAAGTCGCAAGACGACGTATAGGGAGTGACACGTGACCAATGCGAAAAGGTGAACGCCTGGGGTGCAAGCTCCGGGTCTAAGCCCTCGTGAATGTCGGCCGTAACTATAACGGTCCTAAGGTAGCGAAATTCCTTGTCGGGTAAGTTCCGACCCGCACGAATCGTGTAACGAGTTGACGACTGTCTCGGAGAGACGCTCGGTGAAATTGTAGTAGCGGTTAAGATGCCGCTTACCCGCAGCAGGACGGAAAGACCCTATGCACCTTTACTGTAAGCTGTTATTGTCGCTTGATCTTCATTGCGTAGAATAGGTGGGAGACGTTGATCCTTCGTTCCAGGACGAAGGCTAGTCGTAATGTGAAATACCACTCTTTGTTGGTTAGGCGTCTAACCTCTTTCCATTATCTGGAGGAGGGACAGTGATAGCAGGTCAGTTTTACTGGGGCGGTATCCTCCTAAAAAGTAACGGAGGATTTCGAAGGTTCCCTCAGCCCGGTCGGTAATCGGGCTATAGAGCGCAAGAGTATAAGGGAGCTTTACTGTGAGACCTACAAGTCGAGCAGTTGCGAAAGCAGGATCTAGTGATCCGGTGGTTGAAAGTGGAATCGCCATCGCTCATAGGACAAAAGGTACGCTAGGGATAACAGGCTGATCGCGCCCAAGCGTTCACAGCGACGGCGCGGTTTGGCACCTCGATGTCGGCTCATCACATCCTGGGGCTGGAGAAGGTCCCAAGGGTTCGGCTGTTCGCCGATTAAAGTGGTACGCGAGCTGGGTTCAGAACGTCGTGAGACAGTTCGGTCCTCTATCCGCTGTGGGCGTTTGAGACTTGAGGGGTTCATTCTCTAGTACGAGAGGACCGAGAATGACGAACCTCTGGTGTTCCGGTTATCACGTCCGTGGTAGCGCCGGGTAGCTAAGTTCGGAAAAGATAAGCGCTGAAAGCATCTAAGCGCCAAGCTGTTCCCAAGATAAGGTCTCAATTTGACTTCGGTCAATGCAGGGTCCGGGTAGACCACCCGGTTGATAGGGCACAAGTGTAAGCATGGTAACATGTTCAGCGTAGTGCTACTAATGACCCTGAAGGGTTATGCACAATTATAGCGTTCGTTATTCTACGGCGTTTATTTTACCTACTTATTCGATATTTATAGTGAACTGTAACTTACCCGATCTCCGATCGGGTTCCCCTTCCTGGTGGTTATATGCCGGGGGTCCCACCCGTTCCCATCCCGAACACGGCCGTTAAGCCCCGAGCAGCCAATGGTAGTTGGACGTAAGGTCCCGCGAGAGTAGGTTGTCGCCAGGTTTTTGGCCCGGATGTTGCGAAAGCAGCGTCCGGGCCTTCTTTGTGCCCAAATTACTCGAGGGAATGGGCCGAAGGACTTAGATTTCCGGAAGCTGCATCCGCACAACGGAGACCATCCAATGCCGCGCTCACAATTCCCCCAGCATAACCGGCGCCTTCGCCGCAGGGAAATAACTGTTGAATATGAACATGTTGTAAACTTTCAGGATTCCGTGGGATGCGCAGAGGAGAACTAGTCCGGGATTCAACTCCAATGAGTTGGGCAGTATTACCAGCGAATCCCTTGAGCCTACGATCGAACAAATGAAGAGCTTCCCTCATCCTTTCCGTGATCCCTTCGGGAAGCAGTTGATCAAGTCGAGCGCCTTTTAGTCCCGGAAAATAACTCGTCGGCAACGTATGTTCCGATGTTTTGCCCTTTAGGAAATCGCTCACGGTTTGAGCAGGAGCTGCTTGTCCACCTCCTCCGAGGGATTTTGCACCCATTTCGAGGGCTTTTTGAAAAGCTATTCCTGCCAATATACCGTACTCTGCTTGAAATGATGCGGTGTCATCCGGTTCGACGGTTACCACAAATCCACTATTGGCAAAGGGGGAATCACGACGCGATAGGCTCATGCCATTGACCACAACTTCGTCATTCTCGGTTGCGGCAGGCACAATAAATCCGCCGGGGCACATGCAAAAAGAATGCACCCCTCGGCCTCGAATTTTAGTCGCTAGGGTATAGCTAGCGGCTGGAAGTTGCTGGGAACGTTCAGCGCCGCCTCGACTGTGATATTGTTGTTCATCAACAAGTTGTTGAGGATGCTCAATCCGCACTCCAACCGCAAAAGTCTTCTCTTCCAGTTTGATTTTTTGGTGATGCAGAAAGCGGTAGACATCACGGGCACTGTGGCCTGTGGCCAAAATAACTCCAGATCCGCGGATCTCCTCTCCGCCTTGAAGAATCACGCCGACGGCGGTATCTGATTCTAGGACGAGGTTGGTTACCTTAGCATTAAACCGTACTTCCCCGCCAGAGCGGATAACACTCTCCCTCATGGCCATTACCACTTTGGGTAGAAGGTTGGACCCAATATGCGGATGAGCATCTACCAAGATTCGAGGAGGCGCCCCGTGGGCGACGAATGTTTCGTAGATCTTCGCAACCGGTCCCCGCTTAGTCGCGCGAGTATAGAGTTTGCCGTCCGAAAATGTGCCAGCTCCTCCTTCACCAAAACAGTAGTTGGAATCTTCAATGACACGTCCTTCCTTCAGAATTGGACCAAGATCGAATCGTCGAGCGGAGGCGTCTTTTCCGCGCTCGAGCACGATTGGTTTTACTCCGTTTTCGATCAGACGCAAAGCGGCGAAAAGTCCCGCTGGTCCTGCTCCGACGATCACCACGGTCCACGAATCTGGACGCAGCGTTGGATAGTCAGGCGTGGGCAACGTGTCCGCTGGCCAATTATAAGTGGGAGAAGCGACCTCCACCCTGAGTCGGATCACGATATTTTTCTTCCGAGCATCGATGGAGTGTTTCCGTAAGCGAATTTCCCCGATTTCGGACTCTTTACATCGAAGTTTCCGGGCAGCTGCATTTTTCCAGGCCTCTCGATCCTCGGATTTCGCCAGAGGCAGTATGATATCCACGATTTGTGGAGAAGGATCATTCATCTGTTCGGGTTTAGAGGGAGAGGTTTGCCCCTGCAAGTAAGCCTGATCTTCGGACTGAGATTTTTATGAAATATTCCGATTCATTCTCACGTTTCATCACAAACCCCAACGCTCTGGTGGTTCAAATCTCTAGAATCGAAATTGTTATGAAATGGTCACCTATATTGAGCCTCTTTTGTGATTTAATGGAGGCAGATGCCATCGTTCGACCGCATTTGCTTGCCGTTTTGAGGGCTGAGCAGCCTCTGCTTGCCGAGGAAATCGATCGTATGTGGGTCGAATATTGGCGGCATCAAAACTAGATCAGGTCCATTTCAAGGTTTCCATTCTTCATGGATGAAGAAGCTCGTTGATGATCGCTGAATTTCGATCGCACGATTCTCCGTTGCATCTGGATGGAATTGGGTTTTCTGGAGCGTGTGCCTAACAGTTTAGCCGTCGCGACTTCGCCATATTTGCAACAGCATGCATCCAATCCGGTTGATTGGATGGAGTGGGGGGGCGAGGCATTTGCCCGTGCGAAAGAACGGGATAAACCCATTTTCTTGTCGATTGGCTATTCTACCTGTAAGGACTGTGAACAGATGGCTCGAGAGTCATTTAGCGACGAAGCTATTGCGGGCCTACTTAATCAGAACTTTGTCTCGATTAAACTAGATCGAGACGAGCGACCTGACATCGATCGGGTCTATATGACCTATGTCCAAGCTGTGACCGGGAAACGCGTTTGGCCGCTCACGGTTTGGCTCACTCCTGATTTGATGCCGTTTTTCGGTGGTTCGTATTTTCCGCCTGAGGACCGCGATCCTGCTCCCGGATTTCGGCGGGTTCTAAACTCCATAGCTGAGGGCTGGAAGGACGATCGTGCGAAAGTTGTCGCCGAAGCCAGTCGAGTCGTGGCCAAGCTTGCGGAGAATATTGAAACGGCGCCGGTGGGGGAATCCGAACCGGACTTGACGGAAGCGGGAGGGGAAGCCTTTGAGTCCGCTTACACCTATTTTTTCGAAAACTTTGATGAGCAGTATGGAGGTTTTGGAGGCGCCCCAAAATTTCCCCGCTCAATTAATTTAGAATTCCTCATGCGTTGCGCCGCCCTTCAAGGCGGAAGCTCCGAGTCGGGGCGAGAAGCTTTAGGAATGGTCCAAGGCAGCCTGGTCGGAATGGCGAAAGGAGGGATCCACGATGTCGTCGATGGCGGGTTTCACCAATATGCCGTTGATGATGAATGGCGCATGCCCTCTTTCGATAAAATGTTGTTCGATCAGGGGCAGATTACCTCCGTGTTGATCGGATTCAGTGAATTTTCCGACGACCCACGATACGCCGCGATTGCCCGAGAGGTGCTGGGTTACGTTAGTCGTGAGTTGAAGCACCCGGCCGGAGGATTTTACGCGGCCGAACGGGTGGACCCCAGTGAAGGCGTAGAGCGTCAAGGTGCTTTGCCCCACCCTTATCTATGGACTGAGGCCGAACTGCGGGAGACTCTGGAAGATGACTTTTCGTGGTTTGCGGAACTATACGGGATTCAAGCAGAGGGGAATGTGCCGCCGAAGTATGACGCCGGGGAAAGGATGTTGGGGCTAAATGTTCTCCATCAGATTCAACCGCTAGATGTCGTGGCTCGTAGCCATAGCATGGAGTTAGCAAATTTGGCGGAGTTACTTGGCCAGGCGTTGTCTAAGCTTAGGACGAAGCCGTCTTCAAAACGACGCCGGTTGCGGGATGATAAAATCGTCACCTCATGGAATGGGTGGATGATCGGTGCTTTTGCTCGAGCGGCTACATTGGAGCCGTGCTACTCGAGCTCGGAACGTTCGGAATATCTTAAATCGGCCGAATTAGCGGCCGAGTTCGTTCGGGTGCATCTATGGGACCAAGAGACTGGAACACTCCGTCATGTCTGGCGGGACGGACGAGCCACCGGGCCGGGTTTTGCAGCGGATTACGCGAATATAATCAGTGGCTTGCTGGAGTTATATGAAGCTCGTTTTGACCACCGTTGGTTGCGTTGGGCGGATGAGTTACAGACTTCGATGGACGCTCAATTTTGGGATCGGAGAGGGGGTGGTTATTTTAACACGTCGGTGAAAGATGAATCCGTGATCCTTCGTTTGAAGGATGATCGCGATTCTGCCGAACCCTCGGCCAATTCGGTGGCCGCAGCTAATCTGTTTCGGCTTTCCGCGTTGCTGTCGGATGAATCGCATCGAAAGCGCGGTTATCAGACCATTCAATCGGTTCGCCCGATCTGGGCGAAGACGCCATGGGTGATGCCGGGGCTGCTAATGGCGATGGAGTGGGCGCTTTCGAGCGAGAGGTGCGTCACGTTTTATGGAGACATCAGCGACTCCAATTATGGAGCTTTGCTGTCTGTGGCCCGGGATCGCAGAGGCGCTCGACGCGTGGTCCGGTGGATTGGTGGAGAGGGGATGAATGACTGGCTGGAGTCCCGTTTGCCCGCAGACTTTCCCAGGACTGAGTCGGGATTCGGGGCTATCGTCTCCAGTCGAACGGGATGCTCGGACCTGGTAAATACCGCTTTGGATCTCGGAAAACTGCTTTTGGCATAGGGTATTGAACTCAATTTTGGTCCTCTTTACCTATGGTGGGGTTGACCTCCATATCGTCATGCCGAACAGTTTTCCTGTCTCCACCTCTCTTTTGGTGATCAAAATCCTGCTCATCCTGTAGTGCAAATTCTCGCTGTTGAAGACGATCCAGTTGCCCGCCGTGTTTTACGGCAGGCTCTCACTAAGCTTGGCCACGAAGTGGTGGAAGCAGAGGATGGTGAGGCCGCGTTGGATGCGATGGCTCGGGAAAACTTTAGAGTCATCGTCAGTGATTGGCTTATGCCGAATATGGACGGCCTCGAGTTCTGCCGTCGGGTTCGAGAACGACCGGCGGAAGACTACGTTTACTTTATTCTGCTAACGGGGCGATTGGCCTCGGCCGAAAACGAACGCGAAGCAGCGGACGCAGGCGTTGATGATTTTTTAAGTAAGCCGCTGGACATGAATGAACTTTGGATGCGTCTGCGGGTTGCCGAACGTATCTTGAAATTCGCTACGCAAGTTCGCATGCTCGAGGCCTTTTTACCGATCTGTTCTTACTGCAAAAAAGTACGTGAGGATTCGAATTATTGGACGCAGATCGAGAGTTACATCAACACCCGCACGGGCACCGATTTTAGTCATTCGGTTTGTCCGGGCTGTTACGAACGCGTGGTCGTTCCGGAACTCGAGAAACTCAAGGCGGACGCCGCTAAACAACAAGCTGGTTAACCAAGTAAACTATGGCGGAAGAAGGATTAGAGCGACTCGAAGAGAGAATCGCCTGGCTCGAGAGACATGTGACGGAGCAGGATAAGGTTATGCTGTCCCAGTCCGAAGAGCTGTCGAAATTACGGGAAGCAATTCTAGCTATGCGCGAACGAGTAAATTCCCGCGAAGCTCCGCTGGATCCCAACGAACGCCCGCCTCATTACTAGCCAATCGGCTGGTTGGTTGGGCTGAGGAGGTGTTTGTTTAGAGCCGTTGTGAAGCCGCCCCCGTTGCCGGCGGGATTCTAGGACGTTGGCCATCGGGGAAATGGGGGAGTGCCCCATGAAAATAAAATCTGTGGTTGAGGCTTTCACGCCGGCGCCTCTGGCTGGCTGATTCATGAGTGCTCCTGAGCCTGTCACATTCTATAATCGATACACCGACCAGGTCGAAACTGAGCAGATCTACGGCGAGGGTTGGTTGCGATGGGCCTACGAAACTGGTTTGGGCCGCGCCACCACCTCGGTGCTGCTGAAACGGAAATTCTTCTCCTGGTATTATGGATACCGGATGAATCGCCCCTACAGCGGTAACAAGGTGCTGCCGTTTGTGGTAGATTACAATTTGGATGCTGACGAATTTGGGAAGCAGGCGTGGGAGTATATGACGTTTAATGAATTCTTTAGTCGTTCACTGAAACCGCAGGCCCGGCCGATTGCGGAAGGTGAAGACGTAGCGGCGCTGCCGGCAGACGGCCGGCATCTGGCGTTTCCGCAGTTGGAAAACTCCGATGGGTTCTATGTCAAGGGACAGAAGTTCAGTCTGACTGAACTCTTTGGTTCTGCGAAAAGAGCCGCACCCTTCGAGGGCGGGTCCATGCTGATATCACGTCTTTGTCCGGTGGATTATCATCGCTTCCATTTTCCGGTCGCAGGAACGCCGCGAAATGCCAAGACGATCAATGGTTTCCTGTATTCGGTAAACCCGATCGCTTTGCGCAGGCAGGTTAAGTATCTGGTCCAGAACAAGCGCATGTTGACGTTGATCGAGTCCGAGAAGTTTGGATTAGTCGCCATGTTTGAAGTGGGTGCCACTTGTGTCGGGACGATCAAACAACTCTTCGTGGATGGCCGCGTTAACGAGAAGGGTGAAGAGAAGGGGCTCTTTAAGTTCGGGGGATCATGCGTGATCACGGTATTTCAACGCGGTCGGATCAAGTTTGCGGATGATTTGGTCCAAAATGGGCGTGAGCATCGCGAAGTCTACGCGAAGATGGGTGATGTGTTGGGCCGCGTTCCCGAAGTTTAAGCCGGTTGATTGGCGCAAGTTAGTGCTTTCCGTCGGCGATTGAATTGTTTCACTGCTGCTTTCCCTGCTCGGGTGGTGGAATGGTAGACACGAGGGTCTTAGAAGCCCTTGCCGTAAGGCGTGAAGGTTCGAGTCCTTTTCCGAGCACCATTTACCTAGGTGGAAATAAAAAGGGAACGGAAAGGGAAC
>CAJXQX010000122.1 GCA_913058185.1 uncultured Verrucomicrobiota bacterium | reverse complement strand
GCTGATGAACGTTCCCGTATCTGTCAATAAAGTGGCAATGCGGAAATTCTAATCCGGCTTATATAGCATAAGCTGTTGAAGGAGAGATGGCTGAGTGGTCGAAAGCAACGGTTTGCTAAATCGTCGTAGGTTTAATCGCCTACCGGGGGTTCGAATCCCCCTCTCTCCGCCAGCAGGGAGGGTAAACAAATTGAGGAAACTCAATCGTAATCCCCCTTCCTTGAACAAACTTCGACTTGGGGGATGAGAACCCTTAGGGGTTCGACGGAGCCCCGAGAAACGGGGCGAAGATGGGACGCAGCACCGCTGCGGGTGCGAAGCACTTCCGCGTCAGCGGAACCAATCCCCCTCTCTCCGCCAGCAGGGAGGGGTTCAAACGCTCTAGTAATCAGACCTATCCTCTATCAATGAACGGACTTCAAATAGGGGGGATGAGACCCATCAGGGTTCGACGAGCGAAGCGAGATGGGGCATTGCAAATGATCCCGCAGGGATTGGCCCCACAGGCCGACCAATCCGCCTCTCTTCGCAGCCTTCAAAAACCATTTTCCTGCTAGTCTCCTAAAATGCAGCGCCACCTAACTACGGTGCTGCTTACGGTATCGTCCCGGAGCTAGGCCGAATAACTTTCGGAATTCGCGGGTGAAGTGACTGTGATCATAAAAGCCAACGTCTTGTGCGATCTGACTAATCGTATCATCACTATGCATGAGTATTTGGCTGGCCCGGGTGAGTCGATAGCGGATCAAAAAACGCGAGGGTGTCTGTTCAAAAACAGCCCGAAACCGACGCTCGAACTGACTCACCGATAAACTGGCAACCGTTGCTAGTTTTTCAATTTCGACGGGCTCACGGTAGTGCTGACTTATGTATTCAACGGCAGCATTCATCCGGCGGTAGGGTTTCCATGCGTCATCGCTTCGTTCGAAATCTCTCATGCATCCGACAATGCCGATACATTCCGCCCTTTTATTATAGAGCGGAAACTTACTGGTGATGTGCCATGAGACCGAGCCATCGGGATTGGCGACGAGTTCGACGCGTCGCGGCATGGGTTTCCCGGTTTGCATGACTTTGGTGTCATCTTCCGCATAATGCGAAATCATGTAGCTCGGGAAAAAATCATAATCAGTTTTGCCAATGAGTTCGTCTTCCGATTTCAATCCCAGTTTATCGAGTTGGAGCTGATTACCACCAAGGAACCGTCCCTCGGTGTCTTTCATGAAGAAGTATACATCCCCAAGAGCAGAGAATAAGGCTATCAGGCTGTTGGGATCGAAATCACGACGATCAATGAGTGGGCCTATTTCTTTGAGCATTTTTCCAAGTAGTGCCGATTTTATACACAAATAAGCTGAATATTTCCAAGGCTCAAAAATGAGAACATGGTATATTCATCATTCCCTCAACCCTCCCCATGCGTTTCGGACTTAATACATTTTTAGTTAGCAGCGGATTTTCCGATGCTGATTTACCCTTAATCAAACAATTCAAGTCTTACGGCGCTGATGTTTTTGAACTCGCGGTCGTCGAAGTTGGAGGCATCACGCCTTCGCTGGTGGTTGAGTCCCTAAAAGAGTCGGGATTAGAGCGGCCCATTGTTTGTGGTGCGATGATTCCTGGACGAGACCTGCGTGGAAGTAAGGAACAACAAGCAGACTGCAGGACGTTCATCAGTGAACTCATCGTCTTGGCTGAACAGCTTGGTTCGACGATGGTGTGTGGGCCGTTCTATTCAGAGACCGGGCGTGCCGATCGCTATTCTGGGGCAGAGCGTAAAGCTCAACTGGACCTAATCACGGAAAATTTTAAACCCCTCTGCGAACAAGCCGAAACTGCAGGAATTACCTTGGCCTTCGAACCGTTAAATCGGTTTGAGACCGACTGCATCAATACGCTGGAGCAAGCCGTCGATTTAATTGAACGGGTTGGGAGCGATTCGCTAAAAATACATGTCGATACATTTCATATGAATATCGAGGAAGCAGATTCAGCAGCGGCGTTGATTGCAGCTGCAGACCATGTTGGCCATTTTCATGCGAGCGCTAGCCACCGGGGATTGATCGGGAAGGATCAAGTGAAATGGCAGGAGGTATTGGCCGCGTTGAAGGCGATTAATTACCAAGGCGATATTGTGATCGAAAGCTTCACCGAAGACAATGAGGTCCTAGCCAAGGCTACGTCGATTTGGCGTAAACTCTATGAGGGACCTGAGCAACTATCGGTCGAGGGGCTTCAGTTTTTACGAAAAACTTGGGACCAGTGTTAAACCATTATTAGTCAACCACGCTGTAACTTCATGAAAACCTCACACCTTACTCTTTCTTGGCTTATAGCCCTCGGAGGCTTTTTGATTCCTCAGATCGGAACGGCCGCCGCAACTAAAGAAGTCGTTTTTCTGGCAGGTAAGAAAAGCCATGGCTACGACGCTCATGAGCATCGAGCAGGCTCAATATTACTGGCCAAATATTTAAATGATAGCGGGCTGGACGTGAATGCGTCGGTGGCAGTCGAAGGTGCATTGCCCGAGAGGAAACCCGGTGAACGTAATCCCGATGCGATTGTGATGTATTGTGATGGCCAGGGGCGTCACCTAGGGAAGGAGCATCAGACCACGATTCAACAGTGGGTCGATGCGGGAGTGGGGGTCTCTTGTTTGCACTATGCCGTTGAAGTCGTGCCAGAGGAGATGGGAGAAAGGTTTCTGGAATGGATCGGCGGTTACTTCGAAGTTGGCTGGTCGGTGAATCCGCATTGGACGGCAAAATTCGTCGAGTTCCCGGAACACCCCATTACGAACGGAGTGAAACCGTTCAGCATACTAGATGAGTGGTATTATCATATGCGTTTTCAACCTGAAATGGAGGGCGTAACGCCAATTTTGTCTGCGTTACCACCACTCGAATCTTTAGCGAAACGTAAGCGTAATAATCCCGGACGAGTGAGCAATCCTACCGTGTTGGCTGAAGTTGCGGCGGGCAAAAAGCAGGTCGTCGCATGGGCGTATGAACGGCCAAACGGCGGGCGTGGCTTTGGATTTACGGGAGGCCATTTCCACCGTAACTGGCAACAAGATGATTTCCGCAAAACGGTCTTAAACGCGATCGCTTGGACCGCCCATTTAGACGTTCCCAAAGACGGCGTCCCATCCCGCACGCCCACCGACGCTGAATTAGACCTCAACCAAGATTTCCCTAAACCGAATTAAAGCGGCCACCATTTCCACTTCAGCCTCCACTCACCTTACTTCCGCTCATTTCGCAATCGGTGCGATTACAGAAACACGCTTTCTGACTCAGCCTGTTAAACCAGCTTTGCTATCTAGTAACTCGGAGCAGTCTCAGGACTACGCCTGATCTACGGGCGGCTCTGGAATCGGTTCAGCAACAGCCACAGACTCACTCTCTTCTTCCGGCATTCCGACCAACACCGATAGCTGATCCTGCACGGCGATGAAGAATTCGGGCGTTAACTCCCCCACCGGAACCTGATATAGCCCCTTCGAACCACGATGGATGTAAATATCCTTCGTTCCGTCCTCAGTGCGACCACGCGGCTTAATCAGGCGCTTTCGCTCCATCATCAGGGCCAGAAACTGCACAAATCGCCCGTCCGCTTCAGAAAGTTCATTGCCCGGTGCCGCAAGGGTCAAAAACAGATTCTCCGCTGTGAGCTTAAGCTCTTTCTCAGGGTTTTCCGCGGCAATCTTGGGTTTAAATAACTGAATCCAGCGACAGGCTACCCGACCAGATATCTCTAGCTGACCCTCGGCCTCAGCTTGCACATCCACCCGAGTGACCTCGTCGGCCTCATCGCTTCGCAGTAAACGACTCACCACCCGCTCGTCTTCAACAAACGCGTTTCCACTCACAAAACACTCCGTTGCCATGCCTGGAAGATTCAGATCCATGTGCCTTGTCTACGCTCCACGATTGCCGAAGCTAGCAAAATCCCTCCAGTCTCGAATTCAATATGATTGGGCGCACCATTGCCATCGGCGACATCCACGGCTGCCACGAAGAATTCGAGGCACTGCTCGCGCGCCTAAATATCACCAATGAGGACACCCTCATCCTTCTCGGGGACCTCGTAAATCGCGGTCCCAGTTCGCGCCGCACCCTCGATATCGCCAAAAAATTGGATGTCATTTGCCTCCTTGGAAATCACGAGTTGCGTTTGCTCGAACATCGCCGGTCGGGTGGTAAAACCAAACTGAAAGAAACCGATGCGGCCACGTTGGAGATTTTGAAGAAGTCAGATTGGGCGTTTATGGATGCCATGCCTCTCACTTATCACCATCCCCAGTATGATACCGTTTTCGTCCATGGGGGCTTTGTCCCGGATAAGCCTTGGGAAAGTCAGAACGCAGATACGGTGACCCGAATTCAAGTCATCGACGATTTTGGCAAACCGGCAAAACGCGCCGCGTGCCCCGATGGCGAGCCTTGGGCTCATCGCTGGCAAGGACCACCGTTCGTCGTTTACGGACACACCCCCAGACCTGATATCTACAATTTGGAGTGGTCTGTAGGCATCGATACCGCCTGTGTGATGGGAGGTCACCTCACGGCCTACATCTTACCCGATCGTCGATTCGTGCAAGTTCGGGCGAAACAGAGATACTACCGCTAAACCCTCAATTCTTTCAATCCATGGCCGATACTTCCTCCGTCGCAGAACTAAAATCACTCGATGCCGGGCGTCCCTTCGAGGCGCTACTCCTCTTGCGTAAGTTGACCAACAAGACGGCCTCAAACGGCAACCCGTTTCTCTCGCTAGAATTCGGCGATCGCACTGGAAGCTTTAACGCCACGCTCTTCAACGATCACCCCAAGTTCTTCGAACTTAAAGCGGCTGGCGAAGGCACAGCCCTCAAAGTCGGAGGACGCACCGATTATTATCAGGGCCGGTTCTCGCCCAAAATGAGCGAAATTACGATTCTGAGCGAATCGGAGCTCGAAGCCTCCGGGAATCTATCCGCATTGGTCGAAGTGGCCCCCGAAGACCCCGTCGCCATGTGGACTGAGTTTGAGGAATTTATCGAAGCCATCTCCCATGAAAAACTTCGCCTCACGGTGCGCAGCGTTTTCGACGAACTTGGTGATGCGTTTCGCACCGCTCCTGCCGCCACCTCGATGCATCATGCTTATCGTCATGGCCTGCTCGAACACACCTTGCACATGGCCCGCGCCGCCAAGGCACTGTTACCACTCTACCCGGAAGCCGACCCCGACTTGGTCATCGCCGGAATCTTGGTCCATGACACGGGGAAAGTGACCGAATATGAAGGCGCTCTGGGCGCCCGCCGTTCCCGCAAAGGCATTTTGCAAGGCCATGTTGTCCTCGGTTATGCCATTGTCCGCAAAGCCGGCATCGTGGCCCATCTCGATGCCGATCGGCTCGAACGGCTCGAACATATCGTGCTGAGTCACCAAGGCGAACCCGCTTGGGGCGCCGCCGCATGGGCCGCAACTCCCGAAGCCGTTTTCGTTTCCATGATCGATAACCTCGATGCGCGCATGGGTATGGTGCAACGCGCCCTTCGCACCACTCCTGAGACCGAGACCTTCAGTGAACGTCTCATGGGGCTCCAAACCACCCTGCTGACCGCCCCTATTCCCCAAGCGACTAAGTAAGCGACCGGCGCTAGCTCAGATTCTGGATGATGCGCACCAGGGGCAGAAACAGAGCGATTACGATGGTCCCTACTACGACCGACATGAGAACAATCATGAGTGGTTCGAGAATTGAGGTCAGAGCTGCGACCGCATTATCGACTTCTTCTTCATAAGTATCGGCTACCCGATGGAGCATATCGGGAAGTTTTCCCGTTTCTTCGCCCACTTCGATCATACTAGCCACCATGGCGGGAAAAACGCCGGTCTCGTCCAACGGACCCGCCACTCCATCGCCCGCCTTTACCCGCAGCCGCACGGAGTCGATCGCTTCCGCGACGTGCACATTCCCCGCCGTATCACGAGTGATGTGAAGCGCTTCCAAAATCTGTACTCCAGAAGAAAGCAGCGTGCCCAACGTCCGAGAGAAACGGGCCACAGCCGCCTTCAACACGAGATCTCCCAACAAGGGCAATAGTAGGAGCACACGATGCCACCACCGCTGTCCGACCTTGGTGCCAATCAAGAATTTCAATCCAATCACCCCGGCCACTACGATTGCGATAGAGAGGCCAAGTTGCTCCTGCACAAACCGACTCACCCCCAAGACAAACTGAGTGAGTGCGGGCAGTGACTGACCCTTCAGCATATTGGCGAATATACTCTCAAATCGGGGGATCACAAAAACGACCAAAGCTCCGACAACCCCGGCCGCGACAGCCATGATAATAAGCGGATACATCATCGCAGACTTAACCTTGGAGCGGATCTTCTGCGATTTCTCCAAGAACTCCGCCAACCGCTCTAACACCACATCCAATGCACCCGCCGCCTCGCCTGCCTTGACCATATTTAGATAAAGCGGCTCAAAGAACTTCGGGAACCGACTCAGCCCGTCAGAGAGGCACCCTCCCGTTCGAATCGTCTCTCCCACGTCCTCAATCGCTCGCTTGAATTTGCCTTCTGGCTGTTGGCGCGCGAGCACTTCGAGTCCCCGTAAGATGGGCATTCCCGCCCGGAGCAACGTTGCCAATTGCCTCGTAAAAAGGGTCTTGGTCTTAGCCATAGCCGGCGTAAATCCGAGAAATCCATCTCGCGACTTTCTCGAACGTTTAGTTTTCGTTTTACGGGATGGAATGTCCTCCGACTTAACCTTCTCCACTGTAACTTGAGTCGGAAACAGACCGTGTGACTTCAGATCCGCGATCACTTGGGCCTCGGTTTCACCGACCATTACCCCGCGATCCTCCCGACCGCTGGTTCCATCAATGGCCGTGTAAATAAAATTTGGCATGATCAGGTATACTGCAGCACTTCATCCACCGTAGTGATTCCTGATCTTAGTGCCTCGATTCCTGCGTCGCGCAGTGATCCCACGCCTTCAGCGGCGGCTTGTCGCTTCATCACCATGGTGGATTCGCAATTGGAAATCTTCTCCCGCATGGGTTCAGAAAGAGGTAACCATTCGAATAATCCGTGCCTTCCGTGGTAACCGGTTCCACTACACGTGCTACAGCCTTGGCCGCGAAAACACTCGAATGATTCCGTCACGCCCAGCTGGCTCAACATCTCGGGCTCAAGCGCATAAGGTTTACGGCAATCCACACAAATTTTGCGCACCAATCGTTGAGCCAAAACCGCTTCAAGCGATGAGCTTATAAGAAACGGCTCCAACCCCATATCAATAAGTCGAGTCACCGCGCCAGTCGCGTCATTGGTGTGCAGCGTCGCCAACACTAAGTGACCAGTGAGTGATGCCTGAATGGCAATCTGGGCGGTTTCAAAATCCCGGATTTCACCGACCATGATCACATCGGGGTCTTGACGCAAAAAAGTTCTCAGCGCGCGATCAAAGGTGAGGCCAATGCTTGAATTGATCGGCACCTGCATGACTCCCTCGATCTCGTATTCCACGGGATCCTCCGCTGTCAGCAGTTTACGATCCGATTCATTTAATTCCCGGAGAGCACTGTAAAGTGTGGTGGTTTTACCCGAACCCGTAGGCCCCGTAACTACTAATATTCCATTCGGGCGGTGGATAATTTTTCGCACCCCTGCTTCGACCGCCGCGGGCAGCCCAATTTGAGCCAAATCAAGCTGCACGGCGCCTTGATCCAAAACCCGCAATACCACCGATTCACCAAATTGAGTAGGCAGCGTTGACACCCGCACGTCCACCGGTCGGCCGCTCAAGGTGATTTTGATTCGTCCATCCTGCGGCACCCGTCGTTCGGCGATATTCAAGTTCGCCAATACCTTGAGACGGGAAGCAATAGGCAGCGCCATATGTTTAGGCGGTGGAGCCATTTCATACAGCGCCCCGTCCACTCGATACCGAATTTTGTAATCCACTTCAAATGGTTCAAAATGGATATCTGATGCTCCGTCATTCACCGCCTGGGATAGCACAAGGTTCACGAAGCGCACGATCGGTGCCTGTTCGGCGAACGCCTCGAGTTCCGCTTCCGAAAGGTTATCGGTTTCTACCTCTTCACCGACCTGTTGGATATCCGCCAGAAGCTCTTCCAGCGAAGCATCATCGTCACCGTAGTGGCGCTTCAGTAGATCCGAAACCCTATCTGGATCCGCCACATTCATGCGAACGTCGCGACCAAGCGCGAAGGTCAGATCTTCGGTCACGCGCGTATTGAAAGGGTCGATTGCCAGCAGTTCCACTGTCGTCGAGTCGCTGCGTAATGGCACCACGCCGTAGGTGCGGGCTAAATTACCGGGGAAATCACCCACCGCTTCACCCGGCAGGCTAGACG
>CAJXQX010000121.1 GCA_913058185.1 uncultured Verrucomicrobiota bacterium | reverse complement strand
GCGAACAGGGTAACGCAAGCGACAGGGGGCTGTTCACCGTAATTTGGCAAATGCAGGTTGGGCTGCGCGATACAGCCTGAGGTCATCGCCATCAGGGCCGTGACGGCAGACCGGAGTAGGAGAAGCGGATTCGGTTTCATGTCTCTTGGGGCGAAACCAAAATCGGAAATATTCAAAAAAAGACCCGGAAATCCGGGCCTTTTCAAATTAGGAGGGGAGGAAACTAACTAATTGTTTCCGCTTGAAGTATTCGAGCTACCCGCGGCCCCAATGTAATCGCGGGCTTTGGCCCCCGATACCGTGCCCATTGGGCTACTGCCGGCATCGTGATCATAGGTTGAACCTTTTCTAACCTTACGCGGGATGCGACTGTTGGTGACGTAGACGTATTCACCATCATCGTCTGATTTCTCTTTTTTAGCACCGGTAGATTCGCGGCCCACAAATGCCAAGGTAAGGAAGAGCGCGAGGGGTAGGAGGGTAATTTTTTTCATGGGATAAATCCCCCAACTCAGGCCCATTCCGGCGGATTTTGCAACTCGGGTTTTAGAACGCCGATACAAGGGAGATTTCGGTAACGCTCGGCGAAATCCAACCCATACCCGACGACAAACTTATCTGGAATATCAAACCCCACGAAATCGGCATTAAAAGGGACTTCACGGCGTCCTTTTTTGTCGAGCAGCACACAAGTCTTAACACTCGCGGGATTAAGCTTTAGGATCGTTTGAGTGACCAGTGCGAGCGTCTTTCCGGTGTCCAAAATATCGTCGATCAAGAGCACGTGACGGTTGGTTACATCGAGTGTGAGACTGTGGACCATCTTGGGTTTCCCGATGGATTTGGTGTCATTTCCGTAGCTCGAGATTCGAATGCAGTCTAAACGAACCGGATTAGGGACGAACCGTAACAGGTCGGCCGTGAACAGAATCGCACCATTGATGATCGATACGACCGTTACCTCTTCGTCCCCGTAGGTTTCGGCAATCTCGGCCCCGAGGCGCTTGACGCGGCGTTTAATGGAGGCTTCGGAAACCATGATTGATTCCAGGTCCGAATGCGAAGGGTGAAGCTTGAGCGTCGTCGACATCTGGTTTGATGCAGGCTAATTCAAATGAATTGGGCAAGGACGGAGAGGGATTGTTGCGCGGTTGTTGACTTTGTGCGAAACGAGCGGCGAGATTTTCGGAAATTCTTGCACCCGCCCCGCATGATCTCGATCCAAGTTGACCAACTAACCAAGAAGTTTGGCTCTGTCGTCGCTCTCCATGAGCTCGATTTGAGAATCGAACCCGGTGAACTGTTTTTCCTCCTCGGTCCCAGTGGCTGTGGTAAAACCACTTTATTGCGGAGTCTGGCCGGGTTTTATATGCCCGAAAAAGGTCGTATCCGGTTCGGAGACGAGGATGTAACCCGCCTTGAACCGCATCGTAGAAACACTGGCATGATGTTCCAGAGTTACGCGCTTTGGCCTCATATGACGGTAGCGAAGAATGTCGCTTTCGGTCTCGAGGAACGAAAAATCGCCAAGTCTGAGATCACTCGACGGGTGGGCGAGGCGTTGGAATCTGTGCGGATGAGTGCCTATGCCGACCGTTCGCCTAATCAGTTGTCGGGAGGGCAACAACAGCGAGTTGCGCTTGCTCGGGCATTGGTGATCAGACCGCGGTGCCTCTTACTCGATGAACCCCTCTCAAATCTTGATGCGAAGCTACGGCTGGAAATGCGCACGGAAATTCGTCGGGTGTGTAAGGAGTTTCAGCTGACGACGGTCTATGTGACTCACGATCAAAAAGAGGCCCTTTCGATTTCGGATCGCATGGCGATCCTGGAAGACG
Source organism: uncultured Verrucomicrobiota bacterium (assembly GCA_913058185.1). Lineage (GTDB taxonomy): Bacteria > Verrucomicrobiota > Verrucomicrobiia > Opitutales > Opitutaceae > Actomonas. The sequence goes on along the minus strand of CAJXQX010000121.1, from coordinate 6,635 downwards.
GCCATATCTTGCAGGTGGGGACTCCGACGGAAGTTTATCGTCGGCCGCATCGGAAGACCGTCGCTCACTTCATCGGTGAAACGGATTTAATAGAAGGGAAGTTGTCTGAAATCACGGCGGAGGACGCGATCGTAGATACGGCCATCGGTCGCTTCCGAGGCGTATTGGGTGATCCCTCGCAAAAGCCCGCCGTCGGAGCTACGGTCACACTTTCGATCCGACCCGAGTGTTGGACTCTCTTGGATAAGGGGTCGGATCTAAATTCGGTCGAAGGCCGCATCGGGGACTCCGTGTATTTGGGCGAGGTCGCTCAGTATGAGTTCGTGGTGGGAGAACAACGGCTGAAGATCTACGAACTAAACCCCCGTCATGTGATGGCCGGAGGGGATAGAACACTACACGCCACGGTCGAACCACAGGACGTGGTTGTCCTGACGGGGTGAGTCAGACTTTGATTGAGTGCCCATGAAACGTTGGTTGATCATCCTAGCGCTAGCGACGGTCATAGCTGTGCCATTCGTGCTTCGGCCGAAGTCCAAATCCACCAGCTCAGCTGACGATGTGTTGGTATTGATCACCCCCCACAACGAAGCGATCCGACACGAGTTCGGCTCAGCATTTGCTACCTGGTATGAAGCTCGCACGGGTCGATCGGTGGCGCTCGATTGGCGGGTCATCGGCGGGACGAGTGAGATCGCCCGCTTTCTAGCTTCGGAATACATGGCTTCGTTTCGTTACCGCTGGGAAACTGAACTCGGGAAGCCGTGGAATTTTGCGATTCAAGGTGCGTTCTCGGATGGAAGACTACCCCCCGATGCTTCTAATATGGAGCAAGCGGCGAGAGCCACTTTCCTCGAGTCCGATGTGAGTTGTGGTATCGATTTGTTCTTTGGGGGAGGTCCCTACGATTTTATCCGCCAAGCCAGTATGGGACAGTTGGTGAAAACCCGAGTTTTCGAGACCCATCCAGAGTGGTTTGCGCCCGAGGTGATTCCCTTCGAATATGCGGGTGAAGGCTATTACGATCCGGAACATCGCTGGACTGGCACGGTGCTCAGTAGCTACGGGATGATCTACAACCGAGATGTGCTAACGCTTCTGGGAATTGAGGATGCGCCAGTGCAATGGGATGATCTGCGTGACCCGCGCTTACTTGGTTCGATTGCCCTGACCGATCCGACGAAAAGTGGCTCGATTGCTAAGGCTTTTGAAAACGTCATTCAGCAGCAAATGCAGACCGAATTAGATGTGACTCCCGCAGACGAGGAGCGAGCGGTGCGAGCAGGGTGGACCCGAGGGCTACAGTTGTTGCAACTCGCAGCGGCCAACGCTCGATACTTTACCGATTCCTCGCAAAAACCGCCTATCGATGTTGCTGCGGGGAACTGTGCGATCGGTATGTGCATTGATTTCTATGGCCGTCAACAAGCCGAAGCGGTGCGTCGACGCGGGGACAGCTTGCGCGTCGACTACGTATCGCCGCCGGGTGGCAGTGTCAGCTCCGTCGATCCGATTGGCATACTTCGCGGTGCACTAAATCATGAAGTCGCCGAATTGTTTATCGAATTTGTGATGTCGATGGACGGACAGAAAATCTGGAATTTCAGGCCAGGCGTAGCCGGCGGACCGCAGCATTTTGCGCTGAGACGACTACCCGTGCGCCGAGATTTTTATACCGAAGAGCTCAAACCCTTTCGGTCTGACCCGGAGGATGAACCTTATGCCGCGATTGAACAACTGATCTATCGGCCGGAATGGACCGGCGCGCTATTTCGGGAGATGTCATTCGTGATTCGGGTGATGGGATTCGACGCGCATCAGGAGTTGGTGGCTGCTTGGGAGACGATTAATGCGGCCGGTCAACCCGCCGAAGCCATGGCCGTTCTTCAGGACATGAGTGCGGTTGATTACGATACTGCACGGAGCCGTATAAAAAATGTTATCGGCTCTCGCAATAAGGTCGAAGAACTCCTGTTGGCTAAAGAGTTAGGTAACCGTTTCCGCCAACAATACGCCAAAGCCGCGGAAATCGCGCGGCAATCTACTCAGGGTCTTTGAAGCAGTTCGCGAATTTGAACAGCGACATCATCCAACGCTGCTTTTAGCCAACGTTCACCCTTGGCTGCTGTTCCTTTGGTGGCATCGCCCATCACGCCTTCGGGAGCGATGTCGCGCGTCTTCCAGGAGAAGATTACCGGAGCGTTTTCGGGACGTAATTTGCCAGGATCCTCCAACGAAGCTGGGTAATGGCAAATCGCTCGCTTCATCTCGACCCGTTCAGGAGCGATCGCCAACATGACCGAAGTTTCCCATTCGCCGGCGTGGAAACCCCACGTCTTTTCTTGCGCGCTTAATTCTTCAGTGGCTTTGAGTCTCAACATGCCCGCTCGGACATTCAGTTCCTGTTGGAGCTCACGAATCGTATAGGTGAGAACCGAACTGTTTCCACCGTGGGTATTGAGCAGAGCGAATTGACGAAACCCGTGCGCATGAAGGTTGCGGACGAGTGCTATAATCAATTGGCGCAGGCTTTGGGCGCTCAAACTAATGGTCCCCGGAAAGTCCTCATGTTCGTTACTCTTTCCGTAGTAGAGTGGGGGGCAGAACCACAAATCAGAAGCCACTCGTTCGGCTAACCCATGGCACGCCGCCTCGGCTATCATTGAATCAACTCCCACCGGAAGGTGGGCGCCGTGTTGCTCAATCGCAGCGACCGGAATAATCACGATGGAGTCAGCCTTGCGTTCCAACTGTAGCAGTTTCTTCCGCGATAACGCGGGCAAGTAACGATCTCGGTGATGCGTAGGATAACATTCCGGTGGCGAACTGCTATGGGGGCGAATCCTGACTGCTTCGCCCGCGTCTACCGGAGCGCGCTGGGAGACTTCACTAATAAGTTCTGCCAACAATTCCGCCGATTTATCGAACAGCTCCGAAGCTGAAGAATCGGTATCAAATTCAATGGTCGGAAGATCCGTCCAATTTCCGGGCCGAAAACTCGCATCTCGAGGTTGCCCATCGTTAGTGGGATCGGGGGCGCAGTCACTGAGATGAGCGGCTAACGCTTGGGTTTTTGCTCGATCGGACGAAGCAGGATGAAGCGACAGTCCGATTCCCTCCAGTTCTATGATGAACGTTTGAATCTTTTGCTCGATGTGGATGTCGCGTGACGCGGTATCCACCAATTCCGAGTTCCAGGGACTTGTGCTCCAGAAAAGTAGTTTTTTATAACCGGCTCGAGTAACGCCCTGCGCGATTTCCTTCAGAGTTTTATGCAGGGTATCGGGGTCAACTCGACCCATTGCGTTTTGGTAGGGACTCAAGCCGAAGCGCAGGGGAGGCAGAACCGTCACCGCCGGATTGGGGGGAGTAGTTTGACAGGTCGTGGTGAGAATCGAGGCTCCTAAAACCTCTTCAACATCGAGTGATAAACCCAATCCGAGATCGCCGAGTCCGTAGATCGGCAGAATGGCGACATCGTCAGTTGAGGGGGGGAATGCGGTCGTCGGTCGATTGGCCCACGACCAAGTCGCAGGACTAACGGAAAATGAATCTGATGAGGATGACGGCATTCCGGGGATGAGCATTCAGTTTTTCCCCATGTATTCGTAATCAGAATACGAGACGGTCATGTCGGAATCGAGGGACTTAAAGTAGAAGGCGCTTCCCCGAATCGATACTTGAATTTCCCGCAGCAGAGAAGGGGTTGCCTCAGTGGGAATGGTATACGCGATGAGGGTTCGGGCGGACTCGACGTTTACGCCGAAAACGGGGGAGAACTCTTCAAAGCTGGCTAACTCGATTTTCTCGATGGTTTGAGTCGGAAGATGGAACGTGAGCATCGAGCCCATGTGCTCAGCGGAACTGTCATCATCGGCTCCGGGGCGAAGTTGGAAATGCCAATGCTGGCGTTCGCCGTCGTCCTCGCGGAGTTCGGCCGACTCGAGAATCAGTTGGTCTTTTACGTTGGGCGCGGTTTGCCCACTGGTTCGGCGCGTTTGTTGCTGGCGATACGTCTCGACGGTTTTCGATGATGGAGGAGCGCCATTTTCTTCCACTAATGACCAACGTAGATGCGATGCTGCTAGGGGCGTGAATGTCTCAATTCGCGATCGATCCGGAGAGTGGGACGTTTGAGTGAATGCCCAACCTTTGGGGCCTTCGGTGCGAAAATCCTCCAATGCGCGGATAAGCTCATCTGAGGGTTGAGCCACCAAACAGGTGAACCCGAGCAGCACGAGGCAGAGAACGACAAATTGACGCGAGAGTGATTTCACCGGCCGAGGGAAGGTCTCCGAAGCATGGGTTTCAAGCGTGGTATCATTCCAAGAGGTATATTTCCACGAGAGCTATCCCCGTGGTCTCAGCTACACCCGATACCACCGCAGTGTATCCTCCCGGCGCAAGGGTAACAACGAGAGCTGAGTCCCGGGAGTTTCCGTTGAGGGCAAATGCTCCCACTCGGACACCCTCAGCAGACACGGCTCCGGCTGAAGGACCGTTGTTCCAGTCGTCGTTGGTGGCGATAGTGGTGGTGGAGCCAGATGGGAATATTTGGAGTTGGGGGTCAATCAGGGGCGAGGTGATGCCAAATTCGCTGAGCGACTCTCCAACCGCTCTGATCAGGCAACGGCGCGGTGAATCACCGGTGATGACGAAACCACCGATCAACCGCCCGTCACCAGTGCCAACGGGGGTCCGAGTGGAAAGGTTGGTTAGTTTTCCGTCACTACTGGCCGCGTCCAGATGGAGCTCGGTCAATACCACCCGATTGACCCTTTCGGTCGAACTGATTGCTGCGGTGCTCGGGCCCGTGGAGAGGGTCGCAAGTAGAGCAGCGTCGGCTCCTCCATCAGATCGTCGTCCTTCCTGGAATGTGGCCAATACAGTATTGGGTTCTACAAAACTCCGGAAAATGTGCGGTTCGGCCTGTTGGCGGCTCTCGGCGGGTAGATCACTGGGATCCGCCCCAAGTCGAGTGTTGGGAGCAACCCAAGAGTCGAGTAAAGCGGGAGGCGTTCCTTTCTGGGGGGCATTGTTAGATAATGCTTCACGAGCGGTTGGAGGGCGCTCATTTGGCCAACCACCCGTTACTGAGAAATGCCGGTAAACGCCTGATGAAATCCAATCTGGGTTTACTGCTCGTAGCGCCAAGGGGAGCCCGCTGGAAGACGTTTGATCATCGACCGCTAAGAGGCCGCCCAGAAAAGAACCTAGGGCCATTGAACAAGTGAGAGGGAAACGGATGCGCATGTGATCTTTTAAGCCACTATATCCGTAGAGAGTTCCTAAGAATCCGGCGAGCACTTCGTATAACGGGTGAACCCTTATTAATTATGAAAACTGATCTACTTATTTCGATTTCCGTCGCAGCAGTCAGTCACGCCGTGGCGTTGTTCGCTTTCAACGACCCCGGCGCTTCTCCCGATGGGGAGCCAGAATTACTTTACACCATTGATTGTATTCTTCCTCCCATTCCGCAGGTGGAACCGCTTGAGCCGGAATCTATCGAGGACGAGATCGTGGATTTTACCGAAACCGCCAGCGATTCGGCGTCGGGTGACTCATTTGAACCCGCAGTTTCAACTGCAGCTACAGGACCGTCCAATCCGGTGTTCGCGTCGGAAAATACGATTCAGGTTCCGATCGGAGAAACCCACATTGGTCTGCCTCCAGGAGAAGGATTAGGTTCCTGGGGCTCCGTGGCTATTCCGGGCCTTGGAAGTTTGGACGAGACACCGAAGGCTCTGGCCCAGATTCCACCTCGCTATCCACACGATATGAGACGGTCAGGCGTCGATGGTCGGGTTGAAGTGCGTTTCGTGGTGGGGCCGGATGGGAGAGTGCAATCCGCCGAGGCGATCGAATTCAGTCATCGCGCATTTGCCGAAGCCGCGATGGCAGCTGTTCGGAAATGGAGATTTGAGCCTGGTCGTCGAAACGGACGTCGAGTCTCGTTTCGGATGACTTTGCCGGTGGTTTTCTCGGTCACGAATAGCTGACATTGAGAATAACCCATGGGCTCAGTAAGTCGCTATGATTTCATATGACCTCGCCTTACCTCGAGCGGGTAGGGTGATATTTTCTCCTTGGGTTTTGCCGAGCACGGCCCGGCCGATAGGAGATGTCGGAGTGATTATGGTGAAAACTACACCTTGGTGCTCGACCTCCGTCCCACCGGACCGAGGGGCTACGAAACCATACATTTCACCACCGGGCTGATTTAGCACGAAAACCGAACCCACCTGAATAGGGGATGGGGCCGGAGTCGGCGATAAATCGAGCTCGGTGAGCAGATTTATCGATTCGCCAATTTCGCCCGCTAATTTCGCCTGTCCTTCGGCTAAATAAGCTGCCTCCTGGCCTCGAGTGTCCCATTTACTCTCAGCCCGGCTCTCCTCATTGGTCGCCTCATCGTGGGCCAAACGCGCCGCTCGGGTAATTAGCTCCAGATCGGCGTGAAGTTTGGCGACCAAGGCTTCGAGTAATTCGGTTTTATTTATCACGACACAATAAGAGTGAAATTTCAGAGTAAATATCGATGAGTTGATCGGGCCTGAGTTTGTGTGACACGGGAGTTTCTTATTTAGTAGGTTATGAGTTTAATTGCGGGTTAGGCAATCGGGTTGTTCATT
>CAJXQX010000120.1 GCA_913058185.1 uncultured Verrucomicrobiota bacterium | reverse complement strand
GCGCAGAAATTAATGCGGACCCTATGGTGCGAAAGACGGGTGCGAAGTATTTGGATGTGCCCAAGAAAACCCCGGCGTTTGAACGCATCGACAGTTGGTTGTTACGCGCATTCGCGAGCATGCCGATGATGGAGCAACCGGAGTTTTCGCGCCGACGTGTGCCGTCCCGTGTTTTTGAGATGCGCGACTATGAAAGTCACAGCGAAGCCAAGGCGCTCGTGAAGATGGCGATGTTTAATGAAGGCGAAACTCAACTGATGCGCGACTTGGGTATGAATCCTATGTTCTTCGGGCAGGCATTAGCTGGTCCCAATCTACCGCACCTCCGTTACATCACCTGCGGCCCAGATCTCGAAACCCATTTAAAGACCTGGCAAACATTCGGTCCCTCGGAAGGCTGGCAGAAGATGAAGAGCAATCCGAAGTATGCCGATAGCACCTCGCGCAACACCGCTCGGTTCTTAACCCCTAAAGCTTACTCGGAAATCTAGACCCGTCTGTTGGGTTTCAAGTTTTCTCAGGACAGTGATCTGGGGCTGATTCGTCGCCGGTTGGCTGGTAGGGAAGGGCCCACTGCCCAGTTGGATCTAGGGTTTTCGTCCCTCGTCAAATTCGTAGAAATCAAAATACGTGAGGATGTCAGATCGGTGACCCAATCCATACTTACTTTTGTAAGCTTCGAATTCTCCGTCGTCGTCAGAATCTCGCCATCCACGTTGACTCATGAAATCATTCCAGATTAAGATTTCATTGCGAGAAATCGGTCTGCCCTTGGATAAGATCCATTCGAAAACTTCTTCATCACTTCCTCCTGCTATTGTCTGGAGAACGAGTTCCTCGTAGTCAATTCCGAGGAATGATACACATCGACTGTCGAATCCTTGGCCAAGGTAAGCTAGGAAATCTTCCGGAAGTTCGTTTCGGGCATTCATGCGGATCTTTTCCAGCATTCGGGGAATCCAAACGATTCCTCCGATTCTTTCGTAGGCGCTTTTAAACATTTCTAGTATTTTTAGATTCTTAATGTGAGCCGCAGCGGCTTGCGACTTTGAGATGGTGGCAGAGGTGAAGGGTGTAATTGTCCAACGGAAGCTCTGGCCGTAATTTTCCTGACCGTTTGGTTAGACCTTCTTATGCTTAGGATTTTGGTCTGCATCGTAGCTCTTAGCTAACGCGCGTAATGTAACGGTGAGTAGGGCTGCGGCGGCTACAATTTCGAACCCAATCGTAAGGTTCATGACGGCTGTATGTCTGGATATCGGAGCGAGCCCATAGTGCCCGAGACCTGCAAATCCCAACGCACCGTAAATGGTGAGGAGCGCCAATCCTGTCGCGCGATGGATTTTCTGCATGATGAAAACTCCCGTTGCCCCTAAAGCAGTCAACGCCAGCCAGGTCCAATAAACGCTGGTTCGAGAAATCCACGTCGGCAGGTTTGGGTATTCACCACAAAACTCAGCGTTGTGGAAGAAATGGGTGAAGCTCGCGAAGCAATACGCACCGGCGAGTAACAGCACCAACTTGGGGGCGGCATCTTTCATTCTTTGCCCGACGCTAGTAAAAACGCGGCAGCCGCCGAATTAGAAATGGTAACCGATGGGGCAGGGAGTGATCACACCTCAGCGGCACGGGTCGTCGTCGTCTCGACCATTTGGTTAGGCTTGTTTGCGGTGTGCTACTTTTCGCCAACGCGTGAAGTAGAGCACGAGTAGGGGGAGAGGAAGGAGCATTAAAGCGAATGCGACGCCCATCACCTGACCGAAGCCCTTTGGTGCGACGGCGAACATACCGACGGCAATGAGCACGTCGATCGCAGCATAGGCAACAAATACTCGGATATCAGAAATCGAAACAGTGATCTTTTGTTCTTCTTGCATGGTTGGGATTCCAGTTGATGGCTCTGCGGTCGATTGAGGTGAGGCAAACGCTTTGGGTGAAATATATACCGCGCTGCGTTGAACTTGTATGCGGAATGAACCCGCTCGACGGTTCAGGCTCTTGTTACTGGGAACTTGATACTTGTTACTTCGCGCGCGGAGCGCGCGCCTACCTTCTTTTCTTTTTGCGGACGGGGGCCGGGCGACGTTTGGGTGGGCGGCGTTTGATGCCGTCGCCGAGATCGCGGGTCGACCCGACGGGGTTACCAGCTTCATTGACGAGTTTGAAATCTATCATGCGTTTCACGCGGTCGATCTTGGCCACGGCCACGGTGATGCGGTCGTTGAGCGTGAAGCGGCGTTTAGACTTACGTCCGACTAGGGCGGAGCCATCATTGCTGGGATTGAAGAAGTCGGGGCCCAAGGCGTTGGCGGGGAGGAATCCGAAGGTCAGCGATTCCTCGAGTTCGATGAACAGGCCGTGGGTGCGAACTTCGGTGACAATCGCAGGGAAGATGGAGGGTTTTTCCTTCCGGAGGTCACGATCGAAGAACTCGAGTAGTTTGATCTTCACACTTTCGCGTTCGGCTTCCTGCGAATTAACTTCAGTGATACTTAGGTGCTGCCCCATGCGGTCCATCTTCGCGGCGTCGTAGGCGAACTTGTAACCCGGAGGAGATGGCCATTCACCTTGCTTGATCAGATGGTGTTCCAGCACGCGATGCACCACGAGATCGGCGTAGCGACGGATCGGGGAAGTGAAGTGGCCGTAGTCGCGTTTGTGCAGGCCGTAGTGCCCGTCGGGTGAGGAGCGGTAGGCGGCCTTTTTTAGACTGCGCAGCAATTGGGTGCGCAACACGTGTCCTTGAGGATGCGTGCGCAGGGTGTGCAGCAGCTCGGTGATCGCTTCGCGCTGAGTGAGGTCGCCGGTCTTGATGCCGAAGGTGCCGTAGAATTTCTGAAGTTCGGCGAGTTTTTCTTCGTCGGGATCATCGTGGACCCGGTAGAGGGAAGGCAGGCGATTCTGGCGCGTGAGTTTGGAGACCGCTTCGTTTGCCGCCAACATGAACTCCTCGATGAGTTGATGGCTTTCGTCGTTTTCGACGAGTTCTAGACGGTCCGCGAATCCCTTTTCGTCCACAAAGATTTTGGTCTCGGACATTTCGAGATCGAGACTGCCGTGAGTCATGCGATCGCGGCGTAGGCGACTAGCGATCGACCATAGGCTGCGGATCCATGATTGCAGATCTCCGAGCTCTTTGTCGGTCAGAGATGCCAACGCTTTACCGGTGGAGCCGGTTTGGTGTTTCGGAGGGAGAGGCAGATCGCGGGCCGCTTGGAGGTCGTCTTGCTTGAGGAGAGTGAACGCTTGTTTGTAGGTCAGGCGTTTGCGGCTGCGGATGATCGTATTGGCAAAGGAGGTATCAACGATTTCGCACGTTTTGTCGAAAGTGAGGAAGACCGCTTTGGTGAGCCGATCCTGGCCTTCGACCAGTGAACACAGCCCATTAGAAAGCTTCTCGGGAAGCATCGGCACGACCGTGCCTACTAGGTAGGTGGAATTGCCCCGACGTTGGGCTTCCTTGTCGAGATCGGTGCCAGGTTTGACGTAGCTCGAAACATCGGCGATGTGCACTCCAATCTTGATTTGATCGCCGGGCAAAAACTCGAGGGACAATGCATCGTCGAAGTCTTTTGCGTCATCGGGATCGATGGTGAATGTTGGAATCTTGCGGTAGTCGCGCCGGGATTTGTGCTCCTTGGGCATGACATTGTCTGGAATCTCGCGGACCTCGGCTTCGACGTTTTTAGGGAAGCGTGGATCCAGGTCGAACTTCCGGTAGATACCGAGCATCTCAGCGCCTGGGTCCCATTGACGACCGAGTCGCTCGATGACGCGACCTTCCGGGTCACGGCTGCGGTTGGTCCACTCGTGAAGCCGCACGACCACCTTGTCGCCTTCTTTGGGCGTGGGCTTGAGTTTGCCATCTGAGGGATCAGCGACCGCGACGTTTTGCACGAAGCGGGGATCATCGGGCGTAATGAAATACTTGCGGCTGATCCCTCTTAGAGTGCCGACGACCGTGTCGGAGCCGCGTTCGAGGATCTCGGTCACGCGACCGCGCGGTTCGTTGGCTCGAGAATTACGGAGGTTGCGTCGTTGTTTGGGGCGACTGTCGAGTTTGAGTCGCACGGTGTCACCGTGAAAGGCATTGGCGGCGTCTTCGGAGGCGATTTGCACGACCTCGGGAGAGTCGGCTTGGGCCGAGCGATCGACTACGACGAGGGCGGAACCGCCGGTGCGGAAGCGCAGTTTGCCGGTGAGGTATCCATCGCTGGCCTTGGCGGAAGCCCGAGGCATCGTGATTTTGTCGCCGCCGACGAGGGTGAGTTCGCCGCGGGATAACAACAGGCGGACTTCGTGGGAGAAGACCCGACGTTGTTTCTTGTCGAGTTTGAGCTGACGGCCGAGGGCGGCCTCATTGACGGGTTTGTAAGTCTCGGAGCCCAGATGGGCGAAGAGAGAGGAGCTGAATTTCATAACGGAGCCTCAAGTGAGAGGCGGAATAAGATTAAAAATTGGAAAATTAAAGGTGGTTTTGCGTTCGACAACCGGGGGCTGTCGGGCGGACTTTGACCTCATGAATATCGTGCATGTGGCCAGCGAGATGTTTCCCTACATCAAGACCGGCGGTTTGGCGGATGTGGTGGGAACTTTAGCTCCAACCCTTGCAAGACGAGGACATCAAGTGTCAGTATTCTTGCCCGGTTATCGGGCAGTAGTCGAGCACCCAAATCTGGGCGCGTCGTTGCGCCGGACCCAGCGGTTGCGCATTGAAATGGGAGATACGTTCATGTCTGGCGATGTGCGGGAGTCCTCGCCAGAGCCGAATCTGAAAATCTACCTGATTTGTCGGGAAGAATTCTTTGATCGAAAACTACCCTACACGAACGGTGAGCGGGACTACGAGGACAACCATCACCGGTTTATCTTTTTCTGCAAGGGAGTTATCGAAGTCATGCGGCGGCTCGATTTTGATGCCGATGTGGTGCACGGCCATGATTGGCCGGCAGGGCTGATGCCGCTATTGCTCCGGGTGGAAGAAGAGCGTCGGAGGATCAATCTGGCGGTGCGCACGGTGCACACGATTCACAACATCGCCTTCCAAGGCCTTTTCCCCCTGCGGTCGTTTTATCGCACGAATTTGCCGGATGAGTTACAGGGCATCGATGGCGTGGAGTTCTATGGTCAAGCTAGCATGATGAAGGCGGGCATCCAGTTCGCCGACCGCGTGACGACCGTGAGTCCGAACTATGCTGAGGAGATTCTCACGCCAGAGTTTAGCAGTGGCCTCGAAGGGGTCGTGCAACAGCGCGTCGAAGACCTCAGTGGAATGATTAACGGGATCGATACCGAGGTCTGGAATCCCGCGACCGATCCGATGCTTCCTGGTCACTACTCCGCGGATGACCTGGGGGGAAAGAAACTCTGCCGGGCGGAACTGCTCAAAGAACACGGGTTCGATCCTCTTTTTAAGGGCCCGATTTTCGGCATGGTGTGCCGCCTGACCGAACAGAAGGGCGTGCAGTTGCTACTCGCCAACGAAGAACTTATCGCCGCTTCAAAGTGTAAGTTGATCGTAATCGGGTCCGGTGACACTCGATTGGAGGAGCGCATGCGAGATATGGCCGGGCGGCTACCCAAGCAGGTGTCCTTCGCTTCCAAATTGGATGAGCCCGCGAGTCACCGTATTGAAGCGGGCAGTGATTTCTTCCTCATGCCTTCGCTCTTCGAGCCCTGTGGATTGAACCAAATGTATTCGCTAGTTTATGGGACCATTCCCGTAGCGACCCGCGTCGGCGGACTGATTGATACGGTGGTGGATATCGTCGACGATCCGGCGAACGGCACGGGTATCCTAGAAGAGCCAACCACCGCTGGGTTTGCCCGTAGCTTCGAGCGAGCGCTGGAATTGTTTGGCCAGCGTAAAATCTACGCGGCGGTGCAGGCGCGGGGCATGGCTCAGGACTTTGCTTGGGAGAATGCGGTCGAAACCTACGAGCGGTTTTACGAGGATATCGTTTAGCTCCAGCCCTTGCGATTGCGCCCAAACTGCCTTGGGTGCGGGTAGTGATAAACTCGCCCACCATTGTCTGGTTACGCCAAGACCTGCGATTAGCAGACCAACCCGCGTTCGCGGCGGCGGTGAAACGTGGGGCTACCATCATTCCGATCTTTATCTGGGATCCGACAGGTGAAGGTGATTGGGCGCCGGGTGGAGCGAGCCAATGGTGGTTAAATAAATCGCTGCTCAACCTAGGAAAGGAGATCGAACATAGAGGCGGTCGACTCGTCCTGCGTCGAGGCGACAGCCAAGCGGAACTCGACGCTTTGCTCGTGGAAACGGGAGCTGGGGCGGTGTATTGGTGCCGAAGATACGAACCTGGAGTCATCGAGCGCGATGGACAGATTAAGCATGAACTGCGTGAGCGCGGAATCGATTGTGAGAGTTTTAATGGTGGGCTTTTGCACGAGCCGCACACGATCACGAATAAGCAAGGCCGGCCGTTTCAGGTTTTCACGCCCTATTGGCGGCATTGTCTGAGCCTCGATAAAACGGCCGTGGCAGAGGGAGCACCGGCGCAATGGCCAGCACCGGCGCAGTGGCCGGATTCGGTTGAATTGGCGGATCTCAGCCTGACGCCGAAGCGAGATTGGGCCGATGCATTCGACGCTCATCATGAACCGGGTGAAATCGGAGCGAGCAAATGCCTCATCACGTTTTTGGATCGAGCGGTCGATGACTATGTCGACCAGCGGAACATTCCCAGTAAGGTTGGCACATCACGGCTGTCGCCGCATCTACATTTTGGCGAAATTTCGCCGCGTCAGATTTGGGCGGCGACTGAAAAATTGGGAGCAGAGAAGGGCACGTTTCCGTCCAGCAACGGAGCCCGGGTATTCTTGAGTGAAGTGGGCTGGCGCGAATTTGCGCATCATCTTCTCTTTCACTTTCGCAATACACCGACTCAACCACTCCGCCAGGAGTTTGAGCGATTCCCGTGGCGCGAGGATGCCGACGGCGAGCTCCTGAAAGCATGGCAACGCGGACAAACGGGTTATCCGATTGTTGATGCGGGGATGCGGGAATTGTGGGCGACAGGTTGGATGCACAATCGAGTGCGGATGGTCGTGGCTTCATTTTTGGTGAAACATTTGAGGCTACCGTGGCAGCATGGGGCCGAGTGGTTTTGGAATACGTTGGTCGATGCCGATCTTGCTGCCAATACCCTCGGTTGGCAGTGGAGCGCCGGATGCGGAGCGGATGCCGCACCGTATTTCCGGGTGTTTGCACCCGTATTACAGGGGCTGAAATTTGATACCGAAGGGACCTATGTTCGCCGTTGGGTGCCGGAAGTTGCCGACCTGCCGGATAAATATCTGCATGCTCCATGGGATGCTCCGGCAGAGGTTCTCGGACGAGCTAAAGTGGCACTGGGGGAAACTTACCCCAGACCGATAGTTGACCACAAAGCCGCTCGGAATGCGGCGTTGGCCGCCTACCAGAAACTCCGGGAAAGTCGCCCCTGAGTAGAGGTTTTTTTAGTAATTGATGATATGGCTGAGAAACTAATTCGAACCGTCGATATCGCGCGCTCGCCCGCGGAGGTTTTTGCGTGGCATGCTAAACCCGGCGCGTTGCAGCGACTTACCCCGCCGTGGGAATCAGTGGAGCTCGTTTCGGCGACTGGTGGTCTCGAGGATGGTGCTCGAGTGGAAATGCTTTCTCGGGTGGGCCCGTTCAAATTGCGGTGGATCGCCGAGCACTACGGCTACGAGGTCGGGGTTCAATTTTGCGATTGCTCGGTGGTTGGGCCGTTTGCTCGTTGGGAGCATTGTCATCGCTTTGAGCCGCTGGAAAATGGCAGCTGTCGGTTGATTGATGAGATCATTTACGAACTGCCGTTGGCGCCGCTTTCGGGTTTGGTGAAGGGTGCAGTGCGGAATCGCCTAAATCGCATGTTCGATTATCGTCATGCCGTGACCAAGTCGGATTTAGCCACCGTATCTCAAAATCAAAAACATGTTTTGGTCAGTGGCGCGTCTGGTTTTATTGGGCAAGCGTTGACGGTGTTCTTGCAGACGCAGGGTTGGCAGGTGGATCGATTGGTTCGCCGCGAGGTGAATAATAGGTCGGAAATTCGGTGGTCACCATTGGAAGGCTCGGTGGAGTGGCCCGAGAATTATCACTGTGATGCGGTGGTCCATTTAGCAGGAGCCAATGTTGCCGGTGGTCGTTGGACCAAGGCGCGCAAGATGGAGATTCTGAATAGTCGGGTGAGGGGCACGACCACGCTGGTGCAGGCTTTGGCCCAGTTGGAAAAGCCGCCTGAGGTGTTTGCCTGTGGTTCCGCTACGGGGTTCTACGGTAACACCGTCGACGCAGCGACGGACGAAACCGCGCCACCTGGAGCCGGATTTTTGGCTGATGTTTGCGTGGCGTGGGAAAATGCAGCTCAACCGATCGAAGAACTCGGGACGCGGTTGGTTCAACTCCGAACCGGAATTGTGCTGAGTCCAGAAGGAGGCGCATTGGGCAAAATGTTACCGGCCTTCAAAGTGGGGCTGGG
>CAJXQX010000119.1 GCA_913058185.1 uncultured Verrucomicrobiota bacterium | reverse complement strand
ATCCCACTACCGGTTACCTGTCGGTGTCACTGATCTCGATTGCGCTGTGTATCCTGGTCGTGGTGATCACCTTTACGGGCGGATTGTGGGCCGTGCTCATGACTGACGTGCTGCAGTTTTTGATTCTCACGGTTTCGGTGGTGTTCATCGTGCCGCTGATATTGCTCGAGGCCGGTGGCTGGACTTCGTTTCTGTCCCAGGTCCCGGAAGGGTTCTTGTCTCCGGTGGCGGCAGACTTCACCTGGTGGTTTATTGTCGGATGGATGTTGGTGAATTTCTTTAACATCGGCGCCGAATGGACGTTTGTGCAGCGCTACACCTGCGTGCCGACAGTCAAGGACGCGAAGAAATCCGCCTACTTATTTGGCGCACTCTACCTGGTGAGTCCGATCATTTGGATGCTGCCACCACTGGTCTATCGCGTGATCAACGCGGATGCTGCGCCAGAGGAAGCCTACATCCTCGCCTGCCAACTGGTTCTACCGGCGGGTATGATGGGATTGATGGTGGCGGCGATGGCATCCGCGACCGCAAGTATGGCGACGACCCGCCTGAACGTGTTCTCCGGTGCGATCACTACCGAAGTCTATCAACGGATCATGAATAAGTCGGCGTCCGATGATCGGTTGGTTTTGGTGGGGCGGATTGTGACGGTGCTCCTCGGCATGGTCGTGACGGCGGGTGCGCTGCTCATTCCGCAATACGGTTACACGAGTTTCATCATCGATATCAATACGCTCCTTGCGGGGCCGATGTTGCTGCCAACGTTGTGGGGCATGTTCTCCCGTAAGATTGGCGCCCGCACCGTGTGGTCGACGATCGTAGCGGGTGCGATTGTTGCCTACATCATCAAGTTTGCTTTGGCCCGCGGCGGGTTCCTGACGGAAGTCGATGCGTTTCAACCACTGGTGCAGTGGATTGCAGCCAACTCACGCATCGTCGATCTGACGGCGGGAATCATCTTCCCATTACTGATTCTCACGGTGATCGAATTTACGGGTAAATCCGAACATCCGGGTTGGAAGCGCGCGGAGGCTTCCCAGCAGTCGTTCCACGACCTCCCGGCCGTGGAATCGTCGACCTTGCCGGCTAAGATGGTGGCCATCTCGCTCGCCATTATCTCGGCCCTGATGGTTGTGCTGGCGATGCTCGATCGCGAGGAGGCGGGCGTCTTGATTGGCTTGGCTCTCGTGCTGGCGGGCATAGCCGGAGGCACCCAATGGGTGGTTCGGAAAAAAGAAAAATCAATTTGAAAATTTCCTCGAAATTACATCTTCGCATTAGCACCGCCGGTCTTCTGATCGGCCTTCTGGGTTCAAGTCTCGCCGTCTCCGGCGAGCGGCCGAATGTTGTGATCATTCTGGCCGACGACCTCGGCATTGGCGACGTCTCAGCCTACAACGAAAACTCGGCCTGGCAGACCCCGCACATCGATCGACTGGCTAGCCAAGGCATGTCATTTTCGGATGCGCATACCAGTTCGGCGCTGTGCACACCTACTCGCTACGGTATCCTGACCGGACGCTATAACTGGCGCTCCCGCATGAAACAAAAGGGCGGTAGCGGGGTGTCGTTTCCCTTGATTGATCAAGACCGTATTACCATGGCAGATCTCTTCAACGAGGCAGGCTATCACACGAGTCTGATCGGTAAGTGGCATCTGGGATTAAATTGGGCCATGAAACCAGGTGCTGAGCAGAAGGATCAGCTCGGCGACTTCACTGGCATCGATTTTTCGAGACCCATCAGCAACGGGCCGGAAGCTCACGGTTTCGAGTATTCCTATGGGCTGATGGCTTCGCTGTCTTCGCCGCCTTACATCTACGTCGAGAACAGCATGCCCACTTCGATGCCCGTCGGCACTTCAGTGAATCATGATGAAAAGGCATTCTGGAGACTCGGACCGGTCGGGGAAGATTTTCGACACGCGGAGGTTCTCTCCAATCTCACGGAACGGTCGGTTGACTATATCGAGCAGCAAGCAGGCGCCGAGGAACCGTTCTTCCTCTACGTGACGCTAACGGCTCCTCACGCACCGATTATTCCGACCACCGAATTCATCGGCAAGAGCAACGTCAGTGCCTACGGGGACTTCGTGGTACAGGTTGATCATGCGGTGGGGCGGATCGCTGAAGCGATTGCTGCCGACCCGCGTCTCGCGAATACGATTATCTTTTTCGCCAGTGACAACGGTCAGTCCCCGCGGGCTGACTTCGATGATGATGAACTACCCTTGGCGGGGCACAACGGCAGCTATATCTATCGCGGCAAGAAGTTCGATATCTACGAAGGAGGCCACCGGGTGCCGTTCATCGCCTCCTGGCCCGGGCAGATTCCGGCAGGGACGGTTTCGGATGAGGTGATTTGCACCACTGATTTTATCGCCACGGTCGCTGATCTTTTGGATGTAGAGTTGCCGGATAATGCGGCTGAAGACAGCTACAGTTTTCTACCCGTGGTCACTGAGGCCGATTATGCTAAGCCGTTGCGCGAGGCCACGGTGCATCATTCTAGCGATGGGCGATTCGCTATTCGGCAGGGCGATTGGAAACTTGTTCTCTGGCCCGGCTCGGGTGGTTGGGCTTTTCCCTCCACGGATGCGGACATGAAGGGGTTGCCGGAATTTCAGCTGTTCAATCTGCGGAACGATCCCGGAGAGGTGGATAACTTGATGTCCTCGCATCCCGATCGCGTCGCGCACTTGCGTGAACTCTTAACGCAATACGTCGTGAACGGCCGCAGCACATCGGGCACTCCACAGCGCAATGAGGGTCCACCACGCTGGCCTCAATTGGAGTGGATGATCGGGCACGAAGATTTTGGCAGCCTGATGTTTCATGAGACGTTCAACCGAGCCGAGTCCCAGGAGATCAAGGATGAGCCGGGTAATGGTTGGACCACCAGCAGCGACAAGACGGCGGCCGGTCAAAAGCAGGTCGATCTGCGCGACGGTCACATGTATATGCACACCGCGGAAGATGCCAATCACGACGTTTCCGTGCGACACACGTTTGAGTTTCGTGACGGCACGGTGGAGATGTTGGTGATGCTTGAAAACGATGATGACCAGTTGCGCTTAAACTTTACCGATTTGGATCTGAAGTCCGTGTGGGCGGGTCACCTTTTTGATGCCCGGATCAGTCTGACGGAAGTGATTCTGGACGATAAGAAAACCGGCCTCATGAATTTGAAAGTGCGCGATGCGCGGAGGGAAGGCACGATGGATCCGGCGGAGTTGAAGCAACTGCAAGAAACCAAAACCAAGACGTTTCCACACGCCTTGACCAAGGGTGAATGGCACCTTTTGCAAGTGCACGTAGAGGGCGATAAACTCACCGCTGTCGTAAACGGTGAAGAAGTCGGCAGTTTCCGTTCCGAAGGATTTGCTCATCCCACGAAGCGTATGGTTCGGCTACTGACCCGAGGTCACTCGGTGATCGATGACATGCGCGTTTGGCGCAAACGCTAACAAGGATGTGTTCCCCGCTAGCCTAGGGCAGTTCTAGTCACGGGAACGGAACTGAATTATGAGTCCTTGGGGTGGAAGGCGGGAGATATTCTCGGATTCAGACCCGATTGGGGATTTCGGCGCTTGGTCGCTGGCACTGTAGCAGGAAACCAGTGCTGAATATCCACGTTTGTTATCCTAGTCCGAGTTTCCGGCCAGCTCACGAAGCTCGGTCGTGTGCACCGCAGGAATGTGGGCAGGATCACCCTGTGGTCACGGCTGGAGTGCCGGTCAACGCACCAGCTTCATAGTTGATATGAATACGCTGCTCTCTACCGGCGCCAGGCGAGAGGGAGAGGGGGACGCAGCCCGTTTAGTTTTCTCGGTCGTGATAGATCTTGAGATTCACGAGAGCCCAGTAGGCGTCTTTGGGTTGGTTCTGGCGGTCAAAGAGCACCGGGTGATCGGTGCGGCCGCGCATGGGCCAATTGTTACGCCACGTGCTGGCGTCGGTGAGATTCCACAGTGTAACTCGGTCAAGGACATCCGCGTGCTTGAGAAAGAGTTCAAAGAGTCCGCGGTAGGCATCTGCCAAGGCTGCGGAGACATCCGCGGGCACCCCATCGATATAGGGGTTTAGTTCGGCTTGGAGCTCAAGATCAAGGGAGATATCGGCGCCTTGCTGAGCGGTTGAGGGGAATGGCAAAACGGAAATATCGAGTTCCGTAATCATGACTTTCACTCCGAGATTACCGAAGGCGGTGATACTGGCTTCCAACTCCTCCATCGGCGGGTAACCGATGCCATAGTGCCCTTGGATTCCCACGCCATCGATGCGCCGTCCTTCGGTTTGCAAACTCTGGACCAGAGCGACCACGGCGTCCCGTTTGTCGGCTTTGAATAGATTGTAATCGTTGTAGTAGAGGGCGGCTTCCGGGTCCGCGGCGTGGGCAAATTCGAAGGCTCGAGCAATGTAGTCAGGACCGATGGTGCGCAGCCAGGGTGAGTCGCGCCACGTGCCGTCCTCGTTGAAAGCCTCATTGACGACGTCCCAACTGTGAATGCGGCCTTGGTAACGGCCGACCACGGCTTCGATGTGATGTTTCAATCGAGCGAGGACGATTTCACGGCTGGCGGGATCACCGTTCTCATCTTCGAATACCCAGTCCGGAGTTTGGCTGTGCCACAGCAGTGTGTGACCGACCATGAAGGCGTCGTTCTTTTCGCCCAAGGCGACAAATGCGTCCGCGACGTTGAAATCGAAGTTCCCTTCCGTTGGTTCGATCCGCTCCCACTTCATATCGTTTTCTGCGGTGTAGGCGTTGAATTGCCCTGCGATCAGCTCGGCGGCGGTGGGCTCGTCTCCGGCGATTTCACCGGGGTTCAATGCCACCCCAATTTTGAAGCTTTCGGTATAGAGATCAGCGAGGGAAGGGAGGGACGAATCGGCGGAAGATTGAGTGCAACCGGTGGCGATCAATACCGTCGCGAGGAGGGGGCAGAGTTGATTCATGATAGAAAAGTAGACGGGGTCAGACTGAGCTGGTCGGAACTCAATGTCGTGAACAGCGAGGGTCTAAGATTAGAACAGTCGGAGAACCTCTCCGTTCTGCCCGAAGGTTCTGTAGACCGGTTGCGAAAAAGGCGGCTCCCCGATAAAGGAACCGCCTTTCGTTAGCTGAAGGCTGGACGCTGTAGCTTAGCGCTTCTTCAGAATGATCGCCCAGTCCTCGGAGGCGTCCGTCTTGGATTGGCCGAGGCTGACTTTTTTGCCGCCTTTGACCGATTTAGTCGTGCCGGAACCGGTAGAACCGTCGCGTGGGTTGAACCAGGTGACGTCGTAAGTCGTGTTATCGCCACTGAGATCGATCTCAGCTTTCCCGCCTTCGGGTAGGTAAACGACGTAGAGTGAACCAGGATCGGCCAGACACCAGTTGCCGTTGGCACCTTGCTCAGTGCCGACGAGCGGGTCGTTGCAGTCGAGCGAGTTGAGGTCGACGTTGAGATCGAGGAAGAACTTCAGGGCGATACGGCAATAGTCCCAGGTGCGGTCACGGCTGCGGAGGTCCTCAGCCGTGAGGTCATTCTGCAACATCTTGTAACCGAAGTAATATTCCACGCCAGCGCCGCCGGCCATGAGGTTGCCCCAGAGGGTGTATTTGCGGATGTGGTGGAGGTTATACTTGGACTTGCCGTCGCCATCGGTGGCGTAGCCATCAAATCCTTGGTAGCCGGGATCAGGAGGCACACCCATGTTGGCAGGGTTTTGCTCATCGTTGGCGACCACCCATTGGCGACCGGCGGCGCCACTGGCTTCGATCCATTGTAAGGTGCGGCGGTGAGCGTCGCGCCAGTGGTTCTGCGCGGACGTTCCGGTGAGGTTAGACTTGTCACCGAGTAGGGTGGTGTAAACCGCGTCCTGCTGGCTCGGGAAGGTGTGGATCACGCGGTTGTGATCATAGGCGTCGACCTTATCGACGTAGTTGAACATCGCGATTTGCTCTTCGTAGCTCTGCGTATTTTCTTCACCGAAGTTCCAATTGAGGGCGAGATGGTGACCAAAGCGGGCGATGATTTCGCGGAAGTAGAGGCGGCGTTCCGGCCCGGTCTCTCCCGCATCAAATGATTCTGGGATGATCTTGTGGTTGCGTTGGGCGCCGGCGCGGTGGTCGTCGAGCTCGTTCTCCTGCAATTTGAAATGCAGGTAGACGCCACGTTTCTGCGCGTGAGCGAAGACGATCTCCCACTGATCTAGTTTGGAGACGTCGTAGTGGAACTTGTCGTCGCGATCAACGAAGGGCCAGATGTTGTTGCCGTCGCCACCTGCATTGTAGGTGAGGAAGGAGAAGGCATTGGCTCCTTTGCCCCCGAGGTAGTTGAGAGAACCGATGATGCCCTTGCCTTTGTCACCATGCCAGGTGGGGTCGCCAGGGTTCCAGTCTCCGATGTGCGGCGCCCAAGTTTTAAGCGGCACGTTGGCCTTGAGACCAATGGTGTTGTCGAAGTCAACGTAGGCGAGCCAGGTCTCAGGAGCATCCGCGCCGGCCTTGAGGAAGGTCGTGCCGTCTCCGGCGAATTTCAGGTAGCGGGTGCCGTCGTAGGTGAGGCGACCACGTGAGCGGAAATCGGGGAATTTCTTATCGGTCTTGGCGACGGTGAAGTTACCTTTCAATCCGTGGTAAGGCGCGAGCGGGGTGCCTCCATTGAAGGTCGCCGCATTGGGGCCACGCAGGAACGCGACTTTATACGTCCACGCCCCAGCCTTATCGGGTGATAAATGGGCGCGCCATACCGTGCCGGAGTCGGCCCCGGATTCGCCGGCATCGCCGTCGGCCGCGAAGTATCCGGGAACCGTATACGAGGGTGAACCGGAAGAGTGGGTGAAGGTTACGTTGAGCTCGTAGTCGGTGAAGGCGTTAGGCCGTAAGTCGAGCTCGTGAGCGAATGGCCCTGCGACATCCAACGTGACGCGGTGCCACGCCATGAGATCACCGTGCACGGTGACGGAAGCATCACCGTCGGGCTGGCGTTCGCCGTGCGTCACGGTGCGTTTCATTTTGGGCGACTTCTTCCGAGCGACCGGTGCGACATTGATTTTGCCGAGATCCCGATCGAAGGGCGAAAGGACGATTTTCGACCAACGGGCGCGGGCGAATTCCTCTCCGTCGGTGCCAACTACGGCGCGGATGGAGATCTTCTCACCTTCGTTGATCGTCACGGCTTGCCACGTGTGGTTGAAGTCGGGGCCTTCTTCGAACATCTCGGCGCTGTCGGGCACTTGCCATTCGCCGAGGGATCGGCCGCCGATGGTAATCTCGTAGGTGGAACGGCCGTCGTTTTCGCCGACGGCGTAGAGGGTCACGTGGTAGCGTGCGTTGCCCACGGGGACCGTGGTTTCAACCGTAGCCGTTTTGGCTTTGTCCGGGTTGATGGCGGCCCACTTATCATTGTCTAGGTAGTAGTCCGTGCCATCGAATGAGAGGTCCTTGGCTTCGATGGCGAATCCATCGGAGTTGGGCTGCGGCGTGGCAGGGAAGGGGGCTGGTGGCTCAACATTCCGACTGATCGACTTCGGCCCCATTCCCTCCGGAACGAAGTCGATGTGGCGGGACATAACCCACTTATCTAATTGGAAGCCATCCTCGCGCATGGAGATTTGGATGGTCTGGCTACCAATGGTATCGACATCGATGTAGAGTTGCATGGGAACCCCGACGTGCACCGCATCCGTGCGTTGTTTGCAGTCCCACTGCCACGCTTGTTTTTTGACGGTTTGCCAGCGTTGGCCGCTTTCTGGCCATTCCCCGTTGATGCCGATGTGCATGCCGTTGTCTTCCGGGCCGGTGGAGTAGATGCGGCCCCAGAAGTAGTAGCGGCCGGGGGTGGAGAAGTAGACCCGATAGGTCAGGATCGCCATCTTGCCGGGGTCGGGAGAGAAGTTCTCCCCGCGAATCAGTTTCTCGTCGTGAGTGCGACGGTTGTCGGGCAGAATTTCGAGATAGGCTCCGCCGCTCGCATCAGCTGCGTTAGAAGGATCCGCATCAGGTTCAATATCCGGCGCGTTTACGGTGGAGATAATGTGCCAGGCACGCACGTCGGTTAGCTCTTGTTTGACGAAGTGCTCCGCTTCAGCGGCGACGATGCCATCTACTTCAACGAAGGTGAGATTGCGGTCGGCAATGGGGTGATGGGTGGCGAGAACCTGAAGCGTCAGGCAGAGTCCCGCGAGACAGGTGAGGAGGTGACGTATTTTCATTTGGAGGTGGTATTGAATTTGGAAATGGCTTCTGCGACAGCGTTGTCGTCACCGACATTGCCGGGGAAAATGACATAACTAAGGCCGGGGAATTTGGTTTCGGGTCCGAGTGTCCATACGGGAACTCCGGGGAGAATCTGCCCTTGGACGATCGCACGCTTCACGCCGAGGCCTTCCGTCGCGGTGTCGCTCGAGGTGATCCCGCCCTTGGCGATCAAATAGCGCGGTCGTTGGGCTAAGTTTTGCACGACCTCGATGAGGGCACGTGATACCTCGGAACTGATGGACAAATTTGTGGTATCGTCGCTGCTTCGAATCAGCTTTCGACTGGTGTGCACCTGTCTCTTATACACATCTCCGAGCCCACGAGACCGAGGCTGATCTCG
>CAJXQX010000118.1 GCA_913058185.1 uncultured Verrucomicrobiota bacterium | reverse complement strand
CGAGATCAGCCTCGGTCTCGTGGGCTCGGAGATGTGTATAAGAGACAGCCCCGAAGCAAGCCCCAGCGCATTTCCCAAATACCAAATGTAGCTGGGGCCGCTCTGTCCGACGAAGTCCCGCCTTGCGGGACGAAGGAGGATGACCCCGGCTTCTGCCTCTCGGAACCGTGATTCACTCCACCGCACCGGGCTCACCGAGCCCGGCTACAACCAAGCCGAAGCAAGCTTTGGGGAATGTGACCCAAAGTAATTAAATATCGATCGCAGCAGCGTTCCGACTAGCCGATGAGGACTGGAGCGTCTTAGCTGGGGCATGTTCGATCCCGTTGAGAAATTAAAAGAATTTGTCCGCCATGAGAGTGTTTCGACCGATCCGACCTATGCGGCGGGTATGGTCGGAGCTAAAGAATTCGTAGCCAATCTACTGGGCTCGATTGGTTTCGAGGTCGAAGTGGTTAAAACGGACCTGCACCCTCTAATCCTCGCTTCCCGCGGAGGAGACTCATCGTGGCCTCACGTGATTATATACGGCCACTACGACGTGCAGCCGGCCGATCCACTCGAATTGTGGGACACGCCTCCATTTGAGCCTGAAATCCGAGATGGACGCATCTATGGTCGAGGCACGGCCGACAATAAAGGACCGTTGATGACCCACATCGCAGCGGTAGGAAGCCTGCTAGAGAAGGAACCCAACTTGCCGCTGCGGATCACTTTTATGCTGGAGGGCGAAGAAGAAATGGGGAGTCCCAGTTTCCCCAAATTCTTGGCCCAATATAAGGAGCGCCTGTCCGAGGCCGATCTGGTTTTCCTCTCCGATACGGGGATTCCGTCAGAGGACCAAGTTGTCATTACCTGCGGCCTTCGTGGGGTGGTGCTTTGCGAAGTCCAGGTAACGGGCTCCAAACGCGATCTCCATTCCGGACTGCACGGCGGAGTCTTACGTAATCCGATTCAGGCGGTCACTGAACTCTGTGCCTCGCTGCATAAACCCAATGGCTGGGTTGATATCCCGGGCTTCTACGATGACGTGCTGGACGTCGAGCAGTGGGAAAAAGACGAACTTAAGAAACTCGAGGGTGGAGCCGAAGCCTACCGCAAGTTTTTGGGTATTGCGAAGTTCCATACCGCCGAAGGATTCGATCCCTTTGAGGCGATTCG
This sequence comes from uncultured Verrucomicrobiota bacterium, assembly GCA_913058185.1. Taxonomy (GTDB): domain Bacteria; phylum Verrucomicrobiota; class Verrucomicrobiia; order Opitutales; family Opitutaceae; genus Actomonas. The sequence goes on along the minus strand of CAJXQX010000118.1, from coordinate 7,785 downwards.
CTTTATGCCGACGCTCGAATTTAATGGCATCGGCGGTGGATACCAGGGCGCGGGCTCGAAGACGGTGATTCCGAGCAAGGCCATGGTGAAGATCAGCTGTCGCTTGGTGGCCAATCAAAATCCCGAGAAAATTCGCCAATTACTGCATCAGACGATTCGAGACCGGATGCCCGACGATGTGACCTATGAAATCATCGATGATCATTCCGGAGTGCCGTATGTAGTCGTGCCTCCAGACCGCACGAACACCCCAGCCGATCAATCGGCGGTATTGGCGGATGCCTTTCGGGCGGCTGATGCTGCCGTGAATGATGTCTTCGGAAAACCACCGTTGTATCTCAGAGAGGGTGGCAGTGTGCCCATTATTGCGGATATCAAAAAGGTGCTGGGACTCGATTCGGTGATGTTTGGATTATTCCTACCCGAGGATAATCTACATGCGCCCAACGAGAGCTTTAAACTCAGCGTAATGGAGCGGGGCATGCAGGTGTGTGAGCAAGTGCTACGGCGCTTGGCCAATCGCTGAGTCTTCCTTTCGTCCTAGGCACAAAAAAGCCCGACCAGTTACGGTCGGGCTTTTTGTTAAAGAGGAAGGACGATTACTTCAGGATGACAAGCTCGACCCGACGGTCTTGGCTCATCTGACTGTCATCTCCATTTTCGATCGATTCGAGGTCTCCCTTGGAGGCCGTTTCGATACGGGAGGCGGCCAAGCCAGCGATTTCCAGGTATTCGCGAGCGGCACCGGCCCGGCGATCGCCGAGCCCTAGATTGTAATCGGAAGTTCCGCGCCAGTCACAGTGACCTTCCAAGAGTAAGCTTTGGCTGGGATTCTCATTGAGATAGAGGATGGCGGCGTCGAGTTTGACGCGTTCGCTGGCGTTGATGCCCGACTTATCGAAGTCGAAGTAGACCGGCTCGAGCAGCCCGCGAATCACGTCCGCATCTTCGTAAACACCATTACGGGTCTCAAATCCCATATCATCGCTGATAAACAGCGGGTCATTAAGGTCACCATAATCCGTGGGATTCATCGTATCACCACCATTATTTTTCCCGTATGCTCCATCGCCCATGGACGTCGAACTAGGGTCCGGGCGGACAGGTTTTTTCGTGCAACCGGTCAGGCCAATTGCGGCGATTGAGAGGACGAGGACAAGTTTCTTAGCAAATACGCTCATGGATCGAAAAATAAAGGGCTTTGGACCTTATCGGGGATGGATTTTCTCTCCGCAAGATATTTAACCAAACAGTGCCCAACTTGAAGCAGATTACTTGTTTTTTATTTGATAACGGCTCTCTGCGAGCCGCATCGACCCGCGCACTTAGGAGAGTTTCCGAACGCTTAGGTGAGCGTATTGGTATGGAGGTTCGGTCGGTTTCCTTGCTCCACTCCAATCGCGTCGATCCGAATGAATTGGCCGGTGAACCAGCCCAACTATTGGAAGAATCGCTCGATCAATTTGCCCATAAAGGTGATGGGACCGCCGTAATTCTGCCGCTTTTCTTTGGTCCCAGTGGGGCGCTGGTGGAATATTTACCGCCACGATTGGCGGCACTTCAAACCAAGTATCCCCAGTGTCGGTTTATTTTGGCAAATTGCCTAGAATCGCCGGGTGATGATTCAACCAAGCTGCTAGCCTGTGCTATAGAACGCGCGATTGGGGAAGCTATCGTTCAAAACGGCATGACTGCCCCTGCCATCGTGATGACGGATCACGGTAGCCCGCTTGTCGCCGTTACCGACGTCAGGAATCGAATTGGCGAGGAACTTGCCCCAAGAGTCCCTCTGGCCCTCAGCGTAGCATCGATGGAGCGCAGGGAAGGGGAGCGTTATGCTTTCAACGAACCTTTGCTTAAAAGGGCGTTAAACGAGCTTGCTCAATCAGGACAAACTGAAGCCGTCGTTGCACTACAGTTTCTATTTGCCGGTCGTCATGCCGGGCCGAAGGGCGACATCGCCCAAATTTGCGCAGACGTTTCGCGAGAATATCCCCAACTTCGTATCAATATTACGGAGCCGATTGGGGAAAGTGGGGAGATTATCGAGCTGTTAGCCCGGCGATTTAACGCCGCGATCTCCTAGTTTGTCGTCTTGGACCCGATCAGACCGATATCCACCGCGTAGCGAGTGAGGCTGGCTACGTCGTGAAGATTCAATTTCCGCATCAAATTAGTGCGGTGATTGTCGACGGTTTTGACGCTGATGCCTAATTTCAAAGCAATCGCCTTGGTGCTATGACTCTCGGCTACGAGCTGTAGAATTTCACGTTCCCGTTCAGTCAAAAAATCTGCGGTTTGGCTCGCGGCTGGATTAGCCACGACATCGCGCATGAGTGCTGCAACCGATGGCCCGAAATAGGTGCCGCCGCTTCCAACAGTGTGGAGGCCCTTCTTAAATTCGAATAATCCAGCCGTCTTTTCCACGAAGCCATGGGCACCGGCCTCAAGCATCTCACGGACCAAAACCGGATTTTCATATCCAGAGAATACGAGCACCCGAATGTCAGGAAGATGGCGAACGAGGCGCCGCAATAGGTCCACGCCATTTAACCCCGGAAGTTTGGCGTCGAGCACGATAAGATCCGGTTTCAACTCGAGACACAAGGCGAGGGCGCTTTGTCCATCTCCGCTCTCACCAACCAATTCGTAATCTGGCTCGGTTTTTAAAATCTCCACCAGCATCTCGCGGATGGCGGTTTGATCTTCTATGATGATTAAGCGATGCATGGGTGCTGGGCTTCCGTAAAACTGACCTACTAAGGGTTTATGCGTTCAGCAGCACACGAGAGTCGTTCATCAATCGCGAGCTAAAAACCGAAAAGGCTACTCTTAATCCGCGAGCTTATCAGAGCGAGGCCGCTCCGGGGTGGTGGGTTGACGGGGACTTGAACCCCGAACCAATTGATTAAAAGTCAACTGCTCTACCGATTGAGCTATCAACCCGTTTCCCCGTGGAGCAATCGGAATACGGCTCCGTTCATTGATGATGCAAGTCCTTTTTGTCACAACTTGCTTTCAGGGCTCAATTTTGTGATAATTTTAGACACACGTCGTCTGATCGATAAAATTCATAATTGCTTTTAAAAATGGGAACAAACTCCACCTCCGGTCGTCCTAAGCCAAACGGAACCATGTCGACCAAAGCTCAAGAAGTTGCCCTAGACCGCGCCCTCGTCCTCCGTTTTAAAAACGGTGACCAAGCGGCATTTGAAGAAATGGTCAGCCGCTACTGGGACCGCATTTACGCCATGGTGCATCAGCTCCTCCGTAATCAGCAAGATGCTGAAGAGGTCACCCAAGACGCATTTATTCGCGCCCACCGTGGATTAGTTAATTTCCGCGGCGATTCCGCTTTCTCGACCTGGCTCTACCAAATTGCCACAAATTTAGCCCGCAACCGCTACTGGTATTGGTGGCGCCGGAAGCGGGATAAGACTATCTCCTTTGATCAGCCCGTGGGAGCCGATAATTCCACGCCGCTATCCGAAATTTTCGTTACAAAGAGTGAAACCCCAGAAGATGCCGCCATCACGCAAGAGTTGGTCGATAACATCGCCGAGGGTATGGAAAAACTCAGCCCCAAGCATCGCGAGATCCTCATCCTGCGTAACGTGAAGAACCTGACCTACGAAGAAATTGCTGATATTTTAACAATATCTATCGGCACCGTTAAAAGCCGGATTGCCCGTGCTCGCGAAAGCCTGCGCAGCAAGATGGTTGAAGATATCCTATGAACGACCAACGTTTTATCGAGATGCTGAATCTCTACATCGACCGCGAACTGGTCGGTGAACAGATTCGCGAAATTGAGGAGGCGATCGCGACTAGTCCTGAACGCCAACGGATCTACGCACAATATTGCCAGATCGAACGAGCGACTCAGATGCTGCTCACGGAGACCGATGCCCCTCAACCTAGTATTCCCAACCTCGTAGCTGCAGCCCAATCCGGCGCGGCTTCGGTTGTAGATTTTGAGCCCGCTGCGGAAGCGCGCCCAATTTGGAAAACGTGGGGCGGAGCCATGGCGGGTCTCGCTGCCGCTTGTTTTGCCTTTGTGGCCTATTTTGGCACGCCGTCTTCGGTCAATGATGATTCGATTGCCCGCGTTATTCCTGAATCGGCTCCGACCGTGGCAATCGCTCAGAGCGAGGAATCAGACTACCAAACGGTGTTCGTGCTCAATCCGGAGAACACAAACGATCTCCTTCCTGGTATGCGCGCCGTCGATGATTCCTTCGCCTGGATGACTCAATTGCAGTTCGCTCCCATTGAGCGCACCGAAATTGATGGTTGGGAAATGCAGCCAGCCGCACCGATCGAGGTGCGCAGTCTGAATGCCCGCTGGATCTCGCCGGAAGAGCCTCAGGCCATGACCGCCTTGCAGTTCCAGCGTTAATTTGCCGGAAACTGTCAGCGCCCTAGGGCGTGTTTGATCAATTGCTCGGTGGAGGCTTCTCCGTCGAGTGCAATCATCGCTTGTCTAACAGCTTTATCGGCTTCGGCAGTCTTATATCCGAGCACCGATAGCGCGGCGACCGCATCAGTGATCACTCCACCGCCGATCGACAATGCGCCGCCGGTTGGAACCGAATCTCCTGCAGCTGAGGATGTAGTGCTGCCAACGCGATTGCGCAGCTCGATAACGAGACGTTCAGCGGTTTTCTTACCGATCCCGGGACACTTTGACAGCGTGGTGACATCGCCATCGCGAATCGCGCTTTCCAGTAAGGGCAGGGAAAGCCGGCTCATGATACTCAAAGCAACTTTGGGGCCGACTCCACTCACATGATCGATCATCATGCGGAAAAAATCTCGATCGGCCGTCGTGGAAAAACCGTAAAGGGTCTGCGAGTCTTCCCGATAGACCACATGGGTATGGAGCTTCACCTCTTGACCGACGGCCGGTAGGCGCTCCGCGGTTGTGACCGGAATGTTCACCTCGTAGGAGAGGCCGCTCAACTCGATGACGGCACGTAGGGGGGTGGCTTCAGCCAAAGGGCCGCGAATGGAAGTAATCATGATGGTGAAATTATTCTAAACCCAGCACGTGTTGCATGTCGTAAACCCCAGCGGGTTGATTTGCCACCCACTGGGCCGCGCGCAAGGCTCCCCGAGCGAAAATTCCGCGATCAGTAGCCCGGTGGGTGAGTTCTAAGCGTTCCCCCATGCCCACAAACATGGCGGTGTGTTCTCCGACGACATCACCGCCGCGAATTGAATGGATCCCAACTTCGTCATCGGTGCGTTCGCCCGTGATTCCTTCTCGGCCATGCCTTAAAGAATTTTCCGAAAGTTTTCGCTCTTCCAAAATAATCTCGAGCATTCGAGCAGCTGTGCCGCTCGGCGCATCCTTCTTAAAACGGTGATGCATCTCGGTAACCTCCGCATTGTAGTCCGGGCCCAACACGGCGGCCGCACGACGGGTGAGGGCATAGAGGAGATTGACTCCGACCGAATAGTTGCCCGCCCAGACGGTGGAAGTTTGAGCCGCTAATTCGACCAGTTTGGCCTTCTCCTCGGAGGAGTGACCCGTAGTTCCGACAACCAGAGATTTCGAGTGTTTGGTGCAGGCCGCAATGACCTCTGCGGTGACGGTGTGGAAACTAAAATCCACCACCACATCACCTTGGGCCACTCCGGCTTCAAGGTCGTCGCCCTGATCCAAACTGGCGACAACGTTGAGAGAGAGCTCAGTGGCTGCCGACTGGAGGGCATGGCCCATGCGACCGGCTGATCCGATAATCACTATACGAGGGGAAGACATACGTTCTCTTTTAGAGGGTTTTCAGAACCGTATTCAGGGTCTTGCGCCCCGCGGCTGAGAGCTTGCACAACGGAGCGCGGACTTCGGTCGATCCGATGAGACCGGCCTGATGCATCGCGAATTTCACCGGAACCGGGTTGGGTTCGAGGAACAATGCTTTGAAGAGCGGGTAGAGCTTGCGGTGCATTTTAGCCGCCTTGGCAAAATCATTAGCGGCAGCGGCTTTGACTAATCGTGAGACTTCGCGAGGTAAGAGATTTGAAGCGACACTGATGACACCCTCCGCGCCCACCGACATGAAGGGAACCGTGAGACTATCATCTCCGCTGAGCACGATTATGTCGTCGCCCAGGGCTCCTTTCAGTTGATCGACCCGATCGACCGAACCGCCTGCTTCCTTGATGTGAGAAACGTGAGCATATTTTGACCGCAGCTTCACGACGGTATCCACCCCGATTTCGATCCCGCAACGAGAGGGGATGGAATAGAGCACGATAGGTCGGTCGGTTTGTTCTGCGATCCGACTAAAATGCTCAAACAAACCGGTTTGGTTGGGTTTATTGTAGTAGGGAGCCACGGCGAGTATCGCATCGGCCCCGGCAGCATGGGCTCGAGCGGTTAGCGCCTCAGCTTCACGCGTTGAGTTGGAGCCGGCACCGGCGATGACCGGGACTTTTCCACCGACCGCTTCGACCACGGTGGAGATGACTTCCATGTGTTCTTCGTGGGAAACCGTGGGCGATTCGCCCGTGGTGCCCATGGGAACCAACCCGTCGATTCCGCCTCGAAGTTGGGCTTTGACGAGTTTCTTCAATCCATCCGTGTCAACGTGACCTCGCGAAAACGGGGTCACCATTGCAGTGATAGTGCCGGTAAGTGGACGGTTTTTCATGGGTAATAGGAGCCAAATGGACCTTGCTGAGGAAAGCACGCCACTTTATTCAATCCGCAACCATTTTTTCGCTGTAAATTTGCTTATAACCCCACACACCGAAATCTTTAACGATCTTCTTAAACTGGCGGTAGACAGCGATGTGAGTGACATCGTGATCAAAACCAACAAGCTAGGATACGTGAGGTTGGCCGGTCAATTGAAGCCCGTGGACATGGATTCACTCCTCGGCGAAGACATTCGAGCATTCGTCGAGGAGCACGTGCCTAAGGTATTTCGCCCCCTTTGGAACGAGACCTATCAGGTCGATTTTGCCTATGCGGCCGAAGGAGTGGGACGCTTCCGGGTAAATGCATTCCACCAACGTGGCACTCCCAGTATCGTCTTCAAACACATCAAAAGTACGGTGCCTGAATTTGAGGATCTGGGACTAAACGGAGATGCCATGTTACACTTAGCGAAGGCGAAAGACGGAATTCTCCTAATCTGTGGCGCGACCGGTTCCGGTAAAAGTTCCACCATGGCGGCCTTGCTGAACTGGATTAACCGCAATCTCGACCGTCACATCGTGACGATTGAGCATCCCATCGAGTATACCTTCGAAGACGATAAATCTGTTTCCAGCAGCGTGAAATCGGCACCGATGTGCCGAGCTTCCAATTGGCCATCAAGGCGGTTCTGCGTCAGAATCCTGATATCATCCTCATCGGTGAAATGCGGGACAAAGAAACCTTTGAGACCGCGATTTCGGCGGTGGAAACCGGTCACTTGGTGTTCTCCACCATGCACGCGGCAACCGTTGCTCAATCCCTCACGCGTCTGTTCGAATTCTTCCCGGCCGAGCAACTTGCTCAAGCTCGTCGTCAAATCGCGGGTTCGCTGCGCGGCTTTATTTGTCAAAAACTCATCCCGACGCTCGAAGGCGATGGGAGAGTCCCCGCCAATGAAATTCTTGCGGCTGATTCTACGGTAAAAAATCTCATCCTCGAGAATCAGATGGATAAGATTCAAGAATTGCTGAGTGCCGGCACGGACTCCGCGAGCTATTCATTTAACCGCGACATCATGCGCCTGATCAGTGAGGGTAAGATCTGTCTCTTATACACATCTCCGAGCCCACGAGACC
>CAJXQX010000117.1 GCA_913058185.1 uncultured Verrucomicrobiota bacterium | reverse complement strand
GGGGTTAATACCCTAGTATATTTACGGATTTTTGACGCCCTTCGCTATCATGAGCTAGCCAGCACAAATCGCCATTGACGTTAGGTGCTATAATGATCGGCCTCGGACAGCTATGCCGAACACTAGCAACAGGATGCACGATTGGCCGTCTGATGAGATGGGGGAAGGAGCAAACGCCTTATGGTGAGTGCTTTCGACGCAATTCGGGAAGGGCTCGCGGCCGGAAGTGGCTTGGATCAGCTCAATTTGATTCTGGGTGTAACTGGGGTGGCGCTGATGATTCGGCGGAGTTTGTGGGCATTTCCGGTCGGAATGGCGGCAGTGACGGTGCAGGGAGTTTTGTTTTGGCAGGCCACGTTGTATGCGGAGACGAGTTTGCAGGTCTTTTTCTTCGGCTGTCTCGGCTATGGCTGGTGGCACTGGTTAATCGGCCGGGGTGAGCGAACGGAGTTGCCGGTGACGCTTTTGAGCTGGCGAGAGCGGATGGGGTGGATCGCCGGGGCGAGCTTGTTGATGTTGATCTGGGGCACTTGGCAGGCGAATCACACGGATGCGACGGTGCCTTACCGGGATACGTTTATCGCCTCATTCAGCATGGCCTCTCAAGTGCTGCAGGCGCGGAAGAAACTCGAAAACTGGGTGGGATGGGTCGTGGTGAATTCCGTGGCGATCGTGACCTATTGGTCGATCGGGGAAATATACTGGGTGTTTCTTTATTTGGTCTTTTGGGGGATGGGAATTTCGGGCTGGGTAGCGTGGTATCGGGCAATGAAATTGCAGGAGGCGCCGGGCCGATGAGTGTGAAGCGCATCGTATTGTTTGGCTCGGAATCGACGGGTAAGTCGGTTTTGGCAGCTGCATTGGCCGAGCACTTTAAGACGCATTGGGCCCCAGAGTCGGTGCGGTCGTTTTGGGACCGACATGATGGAGTGATCCTAGCGACGGATTTGTCGACGATCGCACGGGGGCAAATTGCCAACGAAGAAACCGCGGCAGCGGCGGCCGAGCATCTCATTTTTTGCGATACGGATCTCCTCATGAACGTGCGCTGGGCCGACGATCTATTTCCGGGACACTGTCCCGATTGGGTTCGGAAAGCGGCGGATAAACGCAGCCGCGATTACGCGCTGTATTTGTATTGCGAGCCAGATTTGCCGTGGGAGGAAGATCCTCAACGCAGTTTTAGCGACGCGGCGACCTGGCAGGATTCAGCGCAGCGCTGTTTGGCGATGTTGGATGAACGGGGACTGCGCTATGCCCGGGTATCGGGGCGAGGGACGGCTCGATTCGAAGTAGCCAAGCGAGCGGTCGAGACCATGCTGCAGGCATGAAATCGATTACCCACGTGAGTGTGCACCGACTTCCCATAGTGCCGTTGCGGATGGCCGCGTGCTTCGCGGGGTTGATCTTATTAGCCGGTTGCTCTCAGTCTGAATCAACCTAGGTCGAATCACCGGCCCGTACTGGTTTTCCGAGGGTCGAAGTCGTGAGCGTGTTTGAGCCCCCTGGAGAATCGAATGTGCGGTCTTCTTTCGGGCTCGGGGAAGGTGCAGGTCTGATCGGCACGGAAGAGTCGGGAGATGTTTTCAAGACCACCGATGGCGGGAATTCGTGGCGCAAGGTGTGGGATGGCAGCGAAGCGTGGGAGATCCAGGACGTCCGCAATTACCTTCGAGCGCAAGATGGGCACATTTACATTACGACCTCCGAGCCAGCGTTGGTCGCGCGGTCAACTGACGAAGGGGAGAGCTGGGATGTGCTGACCCGAGCCAAATCAAGCCGGACGGTGGGGTTGGTCGAGTTGGATAGCGGCACGATGTTGGTGGGACTACGCCCTTCGGAAAATGACCGCACCAGCATCCTGCGATCGACCGATGCGTTCGCGACCCACGATTGGATCAAAGTGATGGAGGAAGGCCCGCGGCAAAACGTCACAAGCTTTGGTTATTGGGGAGGCTCGGATATCTGGGCAGGAATCGGTTACGAACACTCCGGGGAAGTATTCAAGTCGTCGGACGAGGGCAAAACCTGGCAGCAGCAAGCTGACTTTCCGAAAGCCCGGGATCTGATGGATTTCTTTCGCCATGGTGATGACATCTACGTTTTGGCATCGGGTATCGCTACATTGTTCAAAAGCAGCGATGGCGGGACGTCCTGGACAGCGGCTCACCAGTTTTGGTCAAAAGGGTTCTTGGGTCAGTGTGTGCTAATCACATGGAAGGGGCAGAAATTTTGGATCATGCCGGCGACTGACCAGACCGAAAAGATTTACCGCCATGTGGTGCTAATCACCGACGATCCGGCCGGTGAATGGGCAGAGTGGATTGAACTCGGCCGCGATACCAGCGGAGGGGCGAGTAACGTCGCTCGACTAGCGGAGACCCGTCTCGTGGTCGGCACGGGTAATCACGCCGCCCAAGGTCGCGCCTACACGTTGCGTATTTCTGACTAAGCAGCAGGCGAGTTGACGCGCGGGGATGCGTCGCGTTCGCTAGGTCCCAACATGAACGCATTTGTAGACCAAATCGAATCGATGCTGATCGACAACAGTGTGCCGGTGGCCTGGGCCGATGGCGTATCAACTGGGGTCGGCCTCATCGTCCTGTTTGTATTGGCGTGGTTAGTAAATCTCGTTGCGAAGAAAACGATCCTGCGACTGGTCCAGGTCGTGGTAAAACGCAGTCGAGTCGATTGGGACGATGTCTTCGTCCAAACGGGAGTATTTACTCGGCTGTCCCATCTCGCTCCGGCTTTGGTCTTCAACTATTTCGGACCAGGCGTGCTTGGCCGTTCCGAACGGGTGCTCGAAGGTGTGAATGGCGCGGTCAGCATTTACCTCATCTGCATTTGGTTGGGCGTGTTGTTCGCGATCCTCAACGCGGTTCAATTAATCGCCGAGAAGCGGTCACGTCAAAAAGGCGTGCCCATCAAAGGATTTGTTCAAGCGATTAAACTCGTGGCCGTGGTGGTCTCGTTGATCTTGGTTTTGGCAATTCTACTCGGGAAGTCGCCGCTCTACCTGTTTTCTGGGCTGGGTGCACTGACCGCGGTTTTGATGTTCGTTTTCAAGGATGCCATCATGGGATTTATCGCTGGTATCCAAATTTCGGCCAATAATATGGTGCGGGTGGGAGACTGGATTGAGATGCCATCGGCGGGAACCGATGGTGATGTGATCGATGTATCGCTCACCACCGTGAAGGTGCAGAATTGGGACAAAACCATTTCAACGATTCCAACCTACGACCTGATTTCGAAGTCGTTTCGAAATTGGCGCGGTATGTCCGACTCCGGCGGTCGCCGAATCAAGCGGTCGATCGAATTCGACATCACTTCGATTGAGTTCTCCAACGAGGAACAGTTGGCCGCATGGTCTAAGATCAGTCATGTGCGTGAGCATCTGGCCAAGAAGCGCGAAGACATTGCGAAGGATAACGAGAAGCTCGGTGACGGTGCTAGCGTGTTGGGCAACGGCCGTCGTTTGACGAACATGGGCACCTTCCGCGCCTACTGCGTAAGCTACCTTAAAACCCATCCGCATATTGCGCAGGATAAGACCCTGCTGGTGCGTCAACTGCAGCCGAGTGAGCACGGGCTACCGCTGGAGATTTATGTTTTCGTCAACGATACCAACTGGAATTTCTACGAAGGTGTGCAGGCAGATATCTTCGACCACCTGCTGTCGGTTGCGAAGGTGTTTGATCTGAAAGTGTTTCAACAGCCCAGTGGTGCCGATGTGATTGCGGGCTTGAGTTCGAACAAGTCGTCGTGAGCGAGCAGCACGCCGAAAGGTTTGGCGGACTGGGACGACTTTACGGAACCGGTTCGCTGGAGAAATTAGCCGCCGCCCATGTGGCGGTGATTGGCCTCGGTGGGGTGGGGTCGTGGACGGTCGAGGGCCTCGCTCGTAGCGGGGTGGGGCGACTAACCCTGATCGATCTCGATGATGTTTGCGTGACCAATACTAACCGCCAGTTACCGGCGATCGGAGGAAATCATGGGCGACCGAAGGCGGAAGCATTGGCTGAGCGCGTGCGACTGATCAATCCGGAGTGCGAGGTCAAAATCGTAATGGAATTTCTGACTGCTGCGAATGCAGATCAATTGCTGGCCCCCGCATATGATGTGGTGGTTGATGCCATTGATGGAACGACCAACAAAACGGATCTGATCGGTGCCTGTGTGCGATTGGAGAAGCGGTGCGTGAGCGTGGGTGGTGCTGGAGGCAAACGGGATGCCACCAAAATACGCGTCGCTGATTTGGGGGATGCCTGGGGCGACGAACTACTCAAATTGGTGCGTAAGAAACTGCGCCGAGATCACGGCTTCGCTCGCGGGGAAGGTCATGTTTACGGCGTGCGCTGTGTCTACTCTGACGAGAATCCAACCTACCCTTGGGCGGATGGCACTTGTAACGCCAAACCTGAACCGGGTAGTAACCTAAAACTCGATTGCGCGAGTGGGTTTGGCACGGCGGTTTGGGTCACCGGTGCGATGGGTTTGGCCGCTGCCCAAGAAACCGTGCGTTGGGTTGTGGACGGTTGAAGAGGCAGGCTTAGTCGTTGATTTCCTTCACGTCTACCACGCGCCGCACCACGCCGTCGGTCTTGGTTAGGATGTAGAGCTCACCTGCTGCATCCTCCCATAAACGCAGGTCCACCCGTCCCTTGATCCAAGCGCCCAGTGGTCCGTCGCGTCCTTGCGCGTCGGTGACGGAGAGGCGAAAAATTGGCTGAGGTTTACCGGGTTTATCGGGGTCGAGATAGTAGAGATTCCCGGTGACAATATCGCCAAAGATGAACTTGCCGCGCAACCACTCCACGGAGCCGCGGTAAACCGGACCGCCACAAATGGCGCGGCCTTCGAGGTGGCTGTAAACCGCTAGCGGTTCGGCGTATTCCGCTTCGTCGACATCCCAGGGGATGATTTTCGTGGGATTTTGCGCGACAGGGTCGAACTCCAGATTACCTTCGCGCACATTCCAACCGTAGTCGCGGCCTGCTTCGATCACGTTGATTTCCTCAAACAAATTACTGCCAATATCGATGGAGAGGAGCTGATGATTTTCGAAGGGATTCCAAGTGAGCCGATGAGGATTGCGGAAGCCCCAGGCGTAAATTTCCGGCCAGACGTTGGGTGTTTCATTGTCCACGAAAGGGTTGTCCGGGGGGATGCCATATTGTCCGTTGCGCCCATTGGTGCCGAGCGGATCGATGCGTAGGATCGAGCCCAACGGCGCGTCGAGACGGTGGGGCAGATCGGAGTATCCATTAGCCGTGGAACCGCCGTCCCCGATGCCAATGAAGAGTAACCCAAAGTCGGCATCACCGGGGCGGGCGAAAGGAGCGAACGTGATGTCCTGCATGCCATGGACTGCAGTGGGTAACGTGACACGCATTATTTCCTGCCATGAGGCGTCGTCAAAATCGACCTTGCCTGGCGTTTTGACGCGGATCTCGGAAACCACTGCCTGCACGGCTTCATCTAGCGGACTGTCGGGCAAATAATCGGTGGCTTGGCCCGAATACGCCTCAGTGTGGGTCAGGTAGACGAGACCGTTGTCGTTAAATTCGGGGTGGAAATCGAAACTGCCCAGACCGCTAGCGAGCCCCGGGTAGTTAAAGAAGTCCGCAAAGCGTTCGCGAATATTTAGCACCACTTTACTCTCACCATCTCTGATGCGATAGATCGCCCCGTCCTGATTGCTGATATAAAGATCGCTGGAATTGTCACCGGGAACGGACCGCAACGTGGCGATTCGCGCGATATTGCGGGGATTGGGAATCACTGGCATCGTCACCACATCATCCAGCACCAAAGCGTGGGTGGCGGCTGGCACGGGTTCGGTGGGGAGGGAGAGCATTTCCTGAATGCGGGGATTATCTTCTCCCGGATTGAAGGTGAGTTCACGTCGGTCGCTGTAGGCCGCGATGGAAGAGAAAATCGCTTCGAGGTCATCGTCCGTCAGTAGGGCAGCGAAGCCCGGCATCGGGACCTTGTAACGAGCGATGAGTTCGAGGGCAGTCTCATCACCGCTGGCCGCGAGTCCGGCGGGGTCCTTCACGAAATCCATCAACCATTCCCGAGTGCGATAGCGGGTGATGCCACCCAATTTCGGACCGATATGCGTGCGGCGGTAGTCGTGACAAGAACGACAGTAAATCGAGGAAAGTTCTTGTCCTCGATCGGTCAATTCCTGATCGCGGCGAGGAAACCCATCCGAGCCGGTGCCTTGAGCGAAACCGGAAGTAGCCACCCCTAGGGTGAGAACAAACGGAAACAGTAAATTGGATAGATTCATACTGGTGCTCTAAAATCGATCGATTAGCTGGTAAATTCCGGCAGAAGTGAGCGCGAGGGCGGAGAGCCACAGGAATATGGTCCAGAGTTTTCCGGGCCGCAGTTCGGCCGGAAGTTTCCGGTAGCGTAGATAGAGCGCACAGATGCCGAGAAAGGGAAGTAGGAGTGATTGGCCGACGCCGTTGATCAGGATCAGGGTGAGGGGTTTAGGCCAGATCAGGTAGACGATGATCCCGTAGGCCGTGACGGCGATACAGCTGATCTTGATTCGTTTGGCTTTGGTTTCTTCGTCGGTCGTCGCGTCGCACACGCCGAACATCGGGAGCAGATTGGCGAGCAGTCGACCGTTGGCGGCACTGGCGGCAAACGCGGTCGAGTAAAGGGTCGCAAACGCGCCGATCAGAAAAATCCAGAAGCCAGCCGGCCCAAAGCTTTCCAGATACATGTTTCCGAGCGTCGGCACCATATCACTATTCGCGACTTTTAGGTTCTGGGCATGTAGCACGGCCGCGCCAAGAAGGTAGAAGACAACGGTTGCTGAGGTGTAGACGATGAGCGAGGCGAAGGCGTCGATTCTCATGACCCGCATCCAACCGTTTACGCGTTCGAGCCAACCCGCATCACGAGGTCCAACGCGTTTGGCATAACCTTTTTCCAGGCACCAATACGGATAGTAAATCAGCTCTCCTGCGCCCAGGCCGATTAAGCCGAGGGCGGCAAACGCGACGGCAAAATTGTCCGGTAACTTGAACTGCAACCCCTCTATAACCTGGGCGGAGCTCACCTCGAAGTCCGTGAACTGAAGGGCGACAAGAGCGAAGATCGTGGAGAGGGTAAAAAGGATCACCAGTCCGATGCATACCCGTTCGACCATGGTGTAGCGACCGACGCCGAGAAGGACCGCCAAGGTAAGCCCCGTGATAATGGCAGTCACTTGGGGAGAGAGCGGGATGCCGGCCATCGTGAAGATCTGGGCCATCCCGCCGAGCATGCCTCCTAGCACTGAAATCATCGCCACGTAGACGGGGATGAAAAACCACACCATCCATCCCACCTTGAACCGCGGTCCTGGGACGAGATCCATCATCTGTAAAGTAGGCGTGCCGGTGGCGACCGCGTAGCGGCCGAGTTCGACTTGCACGAAGACTTTAACGATGCAGCCAACAATGATCAGCCACAACAAAGTGAAGCCGTGTTCAGCCGCGAGGTGAGGGGTGACTATGAGCTCGCCGGTGCCCACGATGCCGGCGGTCAGGATCAAACCGGGACCGATATAACGGAGGGAGCGAAAGAAGGAATTAGGCGGGGTAGTGCCGGTGTTTTCGGACATGGGTATTCCCATCTAGATGGTTCCTTCGGGTGGAGCCAAGCCTCGGTCTCGTTTCTCCCTTAAATGAACTTGGGCGATGCCTCGCAGGTCATAAAGTTGCACCGGTGGCGGCGTGATAATGATAGCCCGTGTGCGGGTTGAGGTGTCCCCGCTGATCGCGAGAGCGACGCCTAAGAGCAGAAACCAGCGCCAACTCGGTCGACTGCCTCCCGGCCAAAGGGTGGTCACCCAAAGAGCCACTGCGAGGCAAAGCACTCCGAGGCTGTTGTGCCAGATGATCGTATGTTGACCTACCGATCCCATCAATACGGTCCATGCGGCCAACAAACTCCACCACCACGGCCAACGTCTGGAATGGGTGTAGCCCAGCAGCGCAAATCCTCCAACCAGACTCGGCAACGCTCCCAGGGTTAGTCCGTAATAATTGCCTCCGGTCCAGGTTTCGACCTGGTAGTTGAACCAAAGAAAACCCGCTTGGATTGGGGTGACGAAATCCACGTAAGGTCGTTCCCCGTCGGCAATCCGTCCATTGGCCGCTATGACCAACCCATAATCCATAAAATCGCGGAGATGGTCGTGATTTCGCCACCACGGCAGAATCAGCAAGAGTAGCAATAAACCGCCCCCGAAAAAGGGAAATACCGCTAAGGGTTTTTTACGAGAGGGCAGGAGCACGAGCGAGAATGCTGACGCGGGTCGACTGAAGGAACAACTCCTCTTCGTAGTAGAGTTCAAGAATGCAGACTTCTTCTCGCAAGATCAGGAGGAGTAAGGGGCAAGGTGACTTGCCGGCCTGCGAAAACCTCATCGATCAGCGGGTTGCGTCGGCACGGGGCACGAAGAGAGTTTCATTGGACTACTTCAAACCCGGGGGGCACCGTGTTGATGGACTATTTGCTTAACCTGTTGGTGTGAGAGCGAGAATGGAATAGAAAGGCGTGGAGTAAGGGGAGGGAAGTGAGATTTGGGTGACATGCCTAGCCAATTAAGAACCGTTCGAAGTAGCGATCGATTTCCCCAAACTCTCCCCCTCACACTCGCCGACAAACCCGTTGCGTTTTGCGGCGCCGGCTGGATGCTGCCTTTCCAATATAATGGACGATGCAATGGATCATTTAAGTTCGATTACGGACAAATTGGCGAATTACCCTTACGTGCTCGCCGGGATCATGACGCTCCTGGTGTTTTTCCTCGCTTGGGTAGTGGACCGAGGCGTGGTTGTTTTTGTCAAACGATTGGCTGCTAAGACCAAGGCCGAATTTGATGACCGATTGCTCGAGATCTTACACAAACCCTTATTTTACTCGGTGCTCATATTCGGTCTGTCGAGGGCGTCGAGCATACTAGAATTACCGGAAGGT
>CAJXQX010000116.1 GCA_913058185.1 uncultured Verrucomicrobiota bacterium | reverse complement strand
GAGGTGCAGGTTGGCTTTGGTGACATCGATATAGTAACCAAAATTATTGGTGTATTTAACCTTCAGGCTCTTGATTCCGGTGCGTTTTTGTTCGCCGGATTCTAAATTCGAGAGCCACGTCTTGTTGTCCCGAGTCAACGATCTGATGCGATCCAACTCCGCATCAAATGCTTCTCGGATGGCACCGCCGTCCGAAATGTCGGCTGGCATTTCATCGGAAAGGGCGCGGGTGAGAAGTTCACGCAATTCGGGCAGTTCATCGACGCGGGCCGGATAGGAGGAGGCCAGGGTGTTCCCGAAATTATTCAGCAGCCGATGCACGGTGGGAAGTTGAGCGAGCGTGTCGCGCACTCCGCCAAGTTCGCGGGGGTTACGCAGGCGGTTTTGAAGTCGTCCTAAGATGCGGGGAATGTCGCGCACTTGTTTCAGCGTCTCTCGGATTTCGCCAAGTAACATCGGTTCGGCGAGAAGTTCACCGACCGTGGTGGATCGGCGGCGGATCTCCGGTAGATCGAGTTCAGGTGCACTCAACCAGCGTTCAATTAATCGTGCGCCTGCGGCGGTGCTGGAACGATTGATGGCGGCAAGCAGTGATCCCGTCCGGGTGCCACGACTCGACGTGAAAATCTCCAAGTTCCGCAACGTGGCCGGATCGATGAGCAGGGTGCGTGAACTGCGGTATTCCCGCAGTGCACGAAGATTCTCTGGTTTCGCGCAAAGATTTTCGGTCGCGTAGTAGACCAAAGCTCCCGCCGGACCTAAGCCGTAATGCTTTTCATCAATCCCAAATCCCTCGAGATTCAAGACGCCCAAAGTGTCGATCACGGTGCGTGCTCCGGATCCGGTTTCGAAATGGTAACCCGGCAACTCAGTGATCAGGCGATCCGCACAAAAATCCCTCAAGGCATGAGCGGCGGTGTCATCATGGGGAGCATCACGCCAAGTCTCTACATCTCCTTCGATCAGAAGCAGCTCAGCCGGCTCGAGGGCGGTGAGCACGGGCAGCAAATTGTCCACGTGGACATCGGTTGCTAGTTGGAATTCGCCAGTGGAAAGATCTAGCCACGCCGCGTGGAGTCCCTGTTTGTCGTGGTAGAGAGCGCAAAGGTAGTGATTGCGTGATTCATCGAGCTGATTTGCCGCCAAGGTCGTGCCGGGCGAAAGGATTCGGGTGACCTCGCGACGAACCAGCTTTCCGGGTTTGGCAGCTTCGGCCTGATCACAATAGGCGACTTTTCTCCCGGCAGCGAGGAGTCGTGGAACGTAGGTCTCAGCCGCATGATGGGGAATGCCCGCCATGGGGTAGTCCTGCCGTTTGGTCAGAGTGAGACCGCAAATTTTGGAGGCATCCTCAGCATCCTCGTAGAACATCTCATAGAAATCCCCGAGCCGGAAGAGTAGGATGGTGCCTTTGGGGAGCCCACGCTTCACCTCGAAGTATTGCTGCATCATCGGAGTGAGCTTTTTCGGGGCGGGCATGGTTTACTGTAGCAAGGAGGTGGGAGTGAAGCGCGAGTAGATGATCCAGATGATCAGAAGCCCGTGCGCCAAGGAATATCATCAATTCTGAACGGTAATTTCTACTCGCTACCCGGTATTCGCTACTCACTACTGCGGCCCGTGCTGGAACTGTATTCGAGAGACCTGGGTGGCGCCGGTAAACCGCCTCTAATCGTGCTTCATGGCATGCTGGGCTCCTCGCGCAACTGGCTAAGTGCGGGCGCGGAATTGGCGCAACATTGGCACGTGCAAGCGTTGGATCTGCGCAACCACGGCCGTTCCCCGCATGCTGAGAGCATGACCTATGAAGATCTGGTCGACGACGTGTTGGATTGGATGGACCTCCGTGGACTGACCAAAGCCGATCTGATGGGACACAGTATGGGCGGCAAAGTCGCGATGTTGATCGCGTGTCGGCACCCCAACCGGGTCAATCGACTGATGGTGATCGATATTGCCCCAAAGTCTTACAAATCGGCCGGGAGTAGGGCGGAGTTTGCGGCCATGCACGAAATCAACCTGGCTGAGCTCAAATCGAGGACTGAAGCCGAATTAAAAATGGAAACTCGGGTGCTGGACTGGGGCATGCGCAAATTCCTCACCACTAATTTGGAACGGAACAACTCAGGTGGTTGGCGCTGGGCAATCAACCTCGATGCGATCACGACGGCGTTACCCGAGCTGGAAGAGAATCACTTGCTCGAGAGCGATTCCAGCCGGAAGCCGGCTCTATTTGTTCTGGGTGGTCGTTCACGTTACGTGGCAGAGGAGGACCACGCTAAAATCCGAGCTCATTTCCCTTCAGTGAGTATCGAGGTAATCCCTGAATCTGGACATAATCCGCACATGCAAAACCGCGAAGCGTTTACCGCCGCGGTTGCGACATGGGCGGCAAGCGTCGCTTAGGCGGAGTCGGCTAGATTTGCGATACTGGCGGTGACGCCGTCTCGGCTCTTTTGGGCGTTAGTCATCCATTTCCGTTTCATCCAACGGCGCATGAACAAGGATCCCCGTATCGTGGCATCGACCATGATGGCGCACCATATACCCGGCAATCCCCACCCCAATGTGATGCCGAACAGCCAGGAAAGCGGAACCCAAACGCCCCACATGGCGACAAGACCAAGCTTTAACGGATACACCACGTCACCGGTCGCGCGTAGACTGCAAACCATGACCATACAGACCAATCGGGCTGGTTCGATGAGCAGCGAGATACGAAGTAGAATCGTGCCGGTGGCAATAATCGCAGTATCGTCGGTGAACCACTCCAATACGTTCGGCCCGAAAATTGCCATGGGGATCAGAGCGGCAACGACGATCGGCAGCCCAACTTTCAGCGTGCGAATGAGCGTATTGTAAGCCTCGTCAAATCGACCCGCACCAATGTGGTGGCCCACGAGAATTTCGTTAGCGAGGGCGAACGAAAAACTGAAGGTGAACACAAAATGCACAATCTGCATTGTGTAGGATTGGGTCGCTAATTCCGTCGCGCCCATGCGGGCGACGAATGACGTGGTCGTCATGTAGGCGATCCACCAACACAGGTGTTCACCAGCCGAGGGCAGGCCAATACGCAAAATCCGTTTTAAGCGTTCTACCGGAACCCGGAATAGATCGGCAAACCGAAGGCGGATTCCGGTCCGGCGATACAATAGATAGATCATGATGGCAGCCGCGACCACCCGACTGAACACGGTCGCTAGCGCCACACCGGTGATGCCCATTTTAGGCGCACCAAATAAGCCAAAAAGCAGCACGGCATTCCCAACGGCGTTGATGATATTTTGAATCAACGTCACCCACATGGCGTCTGTGGCGTGACCGTGGGCCCTGAGCACCGCGCCAATCGAAACATTGTGCGCCTCCAACCAAAGGGTCGCTCCCAGAATGAATAAATAAGGTTGGGCGTAGACGAACAACTCCGCCGGAACCTGCATGAGGCGAAGGAGCGGAGACACGTTTAGCGCCATCACGATACTCAACAATACGCCAAGCCAGAGGTTGACTGAGATAGCCGCTACGGCGGTTTCGCGTGCGCCCGTTTTGTCGCCACCGCCGAGGCTGTGGGTCACGACCACGCTACTCCCGATTCCGACAAAACTAAACACCATGATGGCGACCATCACGAATTGGTGAGCCACCCCGAGGCCGGCCACCGCGCCATCGGAAATGGTGCTCACCATCAATACATCGATCGTGCTCGTTAGCACGTGCATCGCATTCTCGATAAAAATCGGCAGCGCGAGCGCGAAGAGCGTAGGACGAACAGCAGTCGACATGCGGTCTTACTTACGGGCGGCCCACAGGCGAAGCGAGGCGAGGAGGAAACTTTCCAACGCCGCTTGGGCATTCAAATTCACGCGCAGCAATCCAACCGATTTCTCCAGTTTATCAACCGCCTGTGTGAAGGCTCGACGGAAGGACTCATCGCCGGTGCTGATCTGATCGAGCGCGAAGTCACGGGTCGCGTGTTCGATGCCAGCAAAGAGTTTTAACCGCAGGCCGTTTGCTAGACCCGTTTCGATGGCGACGCGTTCGTCGTCACCGATGTCGGGCGGTAAGGATTTCTTTTGAGCCTTCCACGCTTCACCAGTAGCGGCATTAAGAATCACCCCGAAACGGGCGGTCAAGCCATACGCGGTGAAGACGGCATCAGCTACGGCGGCCCGATCGCTGATGCCGGCAGAGAGCCGTTCGAGCCAGGCTTGGTAATCGGAGATCCATGCCTTCCAGCCATCGGGTAGATATCCAACCTCCGCCGAGGGGAATCGGAAATTCAGACAGCGGCTGCGGATGGTCGGCAGTAGGGCGTAAGGACGGGTCGTTAAAACCAGCAGCGTGGTATTGGCTGGTGGCTCCTCGAGCGTCTTGAGGAAGATATTGGCCGTGGTGGTATTCATGCGATCCGCCTCGTGCACGAGACCGACCTTGTGATCACCGATTGATGCAGAAACCGCTATCTTCCGGATAAACTCACGCATCGTGCCGGTATCATCGGCTGACTTCCCGGCTTTGATTTGGCGCATCTTACCAGCCGGGCGCAGCGAGAAAACATCGGGATGAGTGTCGGGATGAAATCGTGTCGGTGCCGTTGAGGTTGCGGGGTAGAGCAGTTGATCCGCGATCACCTGGGCGACTGCGCCGAGGGTTTCGTATTCATCACCCGTAATGAGTAGGGAATGCGACAATCGTTGCCGAGCAATGGCACGCTCGATTACGGCGACCGCGGGGGTGCCTTGCAGAGATTCGGGCCAAGTCGGCGTGGGCGCAGGCATAGATTAGAAGTCAGTCGATGGTGATCAGGCGATCGCCTTTTCCACCACTTTCCACGTCTGCCGTTCGATCTCTGCTTCGGTCTGAGTGCCGTCGATCACGATCATGCGCTCTGGCATGCTTTGGGCTAAGAGGAGGTATCCTTGGCGGATTTTCTTATAAAATTCGATGTTCTCACGTTCCATGCGGTCCGGCACGTCGGACGCCCGTTGGCGGATGCGTCGTTTGGATATCGTGGGAGGCACATCGTAGACAATCGTCAGCGAAGGCATGACATTACCAATGGCGAATCGGTTGACCATACTTACGAGATCAGCCGCGAGGTTCCGGCCTATCCCTTGATAAACGGTGGAAGAATCCAAGAAACGGTCGCTGAGCACCACGAAACCATCCATCATGGCCGGAGCGATGGTTTCACGCACAAGTTGGGCGCGGGCGGCGGCGAAGAGCAGCAACTCGGTTTCAGCGCACATCTCGTCGCCGTCGGAGTTGTGCACGATGATGTCGCGCACTTGCTCGCCGATCTCGGTGCCGCCGGGCTCACGGACACTCAGAACTTTGTGGCTTTGCTTGGCCAAGCGTTTGGCCAGACGGGCAATCTGGGTTGATTTACCGCTGCCTTCGGCGCCTTCGAAGGAGATGAGGATGCCCTGTGGGTCTTCGGTGAGTGGCATAAACGTAGGGTGGGGCTATTCTGGCCAGTTGGCGAGGAAGGTTTCGAGGTCAGCGAAGGTCGGGCTTTCAGCCGTGCGCACGTAGTGGCCACTGGTGGTGCAGCCCAGTGCGAGACAGGATGTGGCACTCAGGCCGAGCATTTGGCCAAGCGAATAACCCGCATTGAAGTGGTCACCGGCACCGGTGGTGATGACGGGTTTGGAAACGTAAGGGCCAGGGATCCAGTAGGTGCCCTCGGCCGTAGCACAGGCGGCGGACTCCTTCGGATGCACCACAACGGTGGAATAGCCGAATTTAGTGCGGATGTCGGCGGCGATTTGTTGCAGCTCGGACTTGCTCTCACCCAGAGGATGGAAATCAAGGGCAAGGTGGACCTGTTGCGCTTCCTTTAGATTCAGCCCGAGGGTGACGTGCCCGAATTGGCCAAAGGTTGCGATGACCTCGAGCACCTCCAGGAGATCTTGGCGTGATCTTTTTTGGGGATCGGCCAAGTCGAAGAAAAAGAATCGATCTTTGGCCGGCAAGCGGGGGAGGGCATCCGATACGAGCCGACGGAATATTTCCGTCATATTCGGAATCATGGTCCAATTCACCAGCGAGATGAGATCGGCTGCCCCTAAAAGCTCATCGATACCGTCGGCGCCGAGTTTGGCTTCGAGCGCATCGTAGGTGACATCATCGAGGCAGCGCATTTGCCCGAGCATCAATTTGCCGTCGTCGAACTCCACGGCAGTTGTGATTGCCGGATCAGTGATCGAGACGACGTGGGCCTTTTTCGCGAATTCCTGAAATACAGGATGAATGGCCGACTGTCCCAGCGCTCCAATGTAGCTTATATAGACGCCATGGGACATGAGGGCATTGGCCATGATGGGGCCGTTGCCTCCCAGCTTATCCATCCGAGGGTAAAACTCGATATTGGCGCTCTTGCCCGCGGCCTGCAGGATGCGCTCACCAAATTCGGTGATGTTGCTGATCGGATCGAAGTCCTCCCCTTGACCGCGGCGCAAGGCAACCGGTGTCACGATAGTATCGACGAACCCGTCGAGACCGACGACCGCTCGTTTGGCCGCGAGGCTAGGCGCGGCTTGGCGAAGTTCTGAAAGAGCTTGAGTAGAAAATCCCATGAGAGTTGAAGCGATGTTTGGCGGGATTGACCGAACGGAACCCGACCGATCGCTGCAATCTGAAAGCGGATAAACGTAAACGTGGTATTTTCCATTGATGCGATCCGACGAAAGGCTCACTAAATGAGACCCGCACCGTAATCGTGATCACCCCAATATTCGCTCTCACCAGTCTCTTCGAATCGTTCCTCGCCTCCACCTTTGTGGGACAGGCGATAACGGTCGGCCTTGTTATCTTCAGTTTCATCGCCTGGTCGATCATGATCGATAAGCATATGGAGCTAAAACGGCTTCGCGGGTTCAATCAGGGATTTGAACAGAAGCTCCGCAGTGAGCGCACCCTACTGGACTTGCCGGATGCTTATCGCGAACGTCGAACCATCCCGTATGGCGATATGTTCGCGGATGCCTTAGACGCTTACTGGCGAGCGGCTTCAATCGGCCGTGAAAAGGGCGTGGATACATCACGATTCCGTCTCGAGCATGCTGAAAATGCGCTGCAACGGGCATTGGGACGCCAAGTGCTGCGTTATGAATCCAATATGGTATTCCTCGCGACCATTGTCGCGGGGGCTCCGTTCATGGGTCTGCTCGGCACGGTTTGGGGCGTGATGGATGCGTTTAGTGCCGTTTCGGTGCAGCAGACCGCCAGCATCCAGACACTGGCGCCGGGTGTTTCAGCCGCGCTCTTAACGACGGTCGCGGGTCTGGTGGTGGCGATTCCATCGGTGTTTGGTTACAATTACCTGTTCGCCTGCACCAAGCGCTTGATCACGGAGATCGAGAACTTTGCGAGTTCCTTGGCTGATCGTATTGAGCTTGAATCCACCTCAGGTGGAGACCGCTAGTCATGGCTCGCAACTTTCGACGTGAACGTAAGTCCGCTCCGATCTCTGAGCTCAACGTGACCAATCTGATCGATTTGGGTTTCACGTTGATGATCATTTTCATGATCACGACCCCGTTGATTAATCAGGAACAGACCATTCCGATCGATCTGCCTTCCCAGTCGCAGAGCTCTCAAGATCAGCCGGATCCCGATACCCAGTTCGAGACAATCACGATCCAAAAAGACGGAACGGTCAACCTGTCGGGAGAATCGGTGGCACTTGATGCGTTACCTGATACGCTAGCTCCGTTTGCCGCCCAGTCCAAACCCCCAGTCTTTCGTATTCGCATGGATAAGGACTCAACGGCTCAGCAATTTATCACCGTGATGGACGCGCTTAAGACGCAGCGTTTAACCAAAATCACCTTCGATACCCAAGCTTCCACCCAATAGAATCGGTTCTCACGCGTATTTGATTCAATGAGTGCAGTCGCTTCCAATATTATGCCCCGTGGGTTTGGCCTTTCGGCTCTACTCCATCTGGTGGCACTGGGCGCGATCCTCTTGCTGGCATGGTGGTCTCAGCGGGTGGACGACACGCCTGACGTAATATTCGAGGTCGTCGCAGGCCCCGGCGATAATTACGCCGCAACCGAAGCGCCAACCATTGCCCGTGAGGTTCCACCGAGCGTTAATGTGGATCTGCCGGAACCGTTGCCTAAATACGTTCCACCCAAACCTAAACCATTACCCCCTCCGCCGAAACCGATTGAGCGCGTGGCCCCTAGACCGGCCCCACCGAAAATCGAACCTGCGCCGGAGACGCCAGCGCTTAAAATCGAACCCGCGCCGACGAAAGTTTCCTTCAAGGATTTCATCAACAAAAACGGTGCGCCAACAACTTCCACTAGGAAGGCGCCTAAACCTATCAGGGCGAAGACGATCAATATCGATCAAATTATGGCGGACACCGTCCTGATTAC
Organism: uncultured Verrucomicrobiota bacterium; assembly: GCA_913058185.1. Classification (GTDB taxonomy): domain Bacteria; phylum Verrucomicrobiota; class Verrucomicrobiia; order Opitutales; family Opitutaceae; genus Actomonas. The sequence continues at coordinate 620 of CAJXQX010000116.1, read as the reverse complement.
CGAGGGAGCGGGAGGCACGGCAATGACAGCCAATGAAGTATCCTTGTCGAAACGTTACGTAGCGATGATTGTGCAACGGATCCGCGACGCGCTAGAGCGAGCCGGCATCTCGGATGTTCGAGATGCGGGGGTGCGATTCAGCGTGAGCGTGAGAGGGAAAATTTCTGATGCTCGCATTACGCGCGCATCAGGTAGCTCTGAATTCGATCGCGCAGTTTTGGCAGCATTTCAGAATATTCCGGCCGTGGGTTCGCCTCCCACCAAGCGGGCGGAAATATTCCAGACCGTGATTCGACTGACGGAAGGGTAGTTGAGTGTAAAAAAGGGAAGAGGTGACGTTAGGTCCTCCGTCGCTCCGCGAGCTATGGCGGGCAGCCTTCGCAATCTTCAGCTGCCCGCGCCAGCCGAAGCTTTAGTCGTCCCGCCGGGACGACCGCGCTTTGCGCGGCGTCCAACAGGGGTGAGGAGTTTAATGTTAATGTGAGATGCAGCCCTCCGTCGCTATACGAGCTATGGCGGGCATCCTTCGTAATCTTCAGCTGGCCGTGCCAGCCGAAGCTTTAGTCGTCCCGACGAGACGACCGCGCTTTGCGCGGCGAAGGCTGGTGGACCCTAGCGGG
>CAJXQX010000115.1 GCA_913058185.1 uncultured Verrucomicrobiota bacterium | reverse complement strand
GATCAGCCTCGGTCTCGTGGGCTCGGAGATGTGTATAAGAGACAGGGGTGGGGGAAAGTAACGTTTGAGAATACGAATCGGGCTAATCCGAGGCGGCCAACTCGAGATCCAAAGCGTGCGCACTGCGCTCCATCACGGGCAGCGCGGCCGACAGCGCCTGCATTTGGGCAGGGGTTAGATTCACGGTGACGCGGGCCGCTGCTTGCTGGTAAGCCGCATTGGCCTGGCGCCAGAGTTTGCGACCTTCGGAAGTTAGGGTGACGCGATAGGCGCGTCGATCTCCGGGCACTGGCTGGCGCTGCACCCATTCCGCTTTTTCCATCCGGTCGATCAACCCGGTAACGTTGGAACGGTCCACGATCAGGATGTCGCTCAGCTCCCGTTGGGAGAGATGATCACCGGCGTCTTGCAGGATGTGCAGAACATTGAATTGAGCTTCGGATAGGCCAAATGGCTTAAACACGCGACGGCTCGCTCGCAGCAGGGCATTGCTGGCGCGAACCGTGTTTACCACCAGTTCAATAGCAGGATCAAAAACCATAAAATTTGATGGACTGTTAATTGATGATATGTCAACAGTTTAGATAACCATGCCAAAATTACCCAAAATATGGGTGTTTTCGCCCCGAAAAGCCGGATGTCCTTGCGGGAGGGCCCATCCTCGCTTCGCTGCAGGACCTTTTTGGCCAACTAAACGATTTTCGCTCATGAACGCATCCAAGTCTCCTCCTATCCGCCCCGTCGCCAAACTCATGGCGGCCAATCGTTCTGAAATTGCGGTCCGCGTATTCCGGGCCGGAACCGAGCTCGGCCTGCGGACCGTCGGTGTTTTTGCGCAAGAAGATCGTTTTTGCATTCATCGTTTCAAAGCAGATGAGGCCTACCAGGTCGGCGCGGGCAAGGGGCCGGTCGCCGCCTATCTCGATATCGATAGCGTGATCGGTATCGCCAAGGACAAAGGCGTTGATGCGATTCATCCCGGTTACGGTTTTCTTTCCGAGAATCCCGACTTCGCCCGAGCCTGTGACGCGGCCGGCATTATTTGGGTCGGCCCGAGTCCGGACCTTTTGGACAACATGGGTGACAAAACTGCGGCGCGCGCGATGGCGCAGAAGGTCGGTGTTCCGGTGCTTCCCGGCACAGAAGACGCCGTGAGTGATCGCACCGAAGCGAAGAAGATCGCCAAGAAAATCGGGTTTCCGCTCATCATCAAAGCAGCCTTCGGTGGCGGTGGGCGCGGTATGCGCATCGTAAGGACCGCGGCTGAACTCGAGTCGTTACTCGACGAGGCCCAAGGTGAGGCGGAGCGCGCGTTCGGTAACCCGGCCGTCTTCCTCGAAAAATACATTCAGAACGCCAAGCACATCGAAGTGCAGATCCTCGGCGACAAACACGGTAACGTCATCCATCTCCATGAGCGCGATTGTTCGGTGCAACGCCGCCACCAGAAGGTCATCGAGGTCGCCCCGAGTTTTGGACTGCCGGAAAATGTAGTGAGCGAACTTTGCGAAGCTGCCGCCAATCTCGCCCGTTCGATCAAGTATGACAACGCGGGCACGGTGGAGTTTCTCTATGATCTCGATCGGCATGAGTGGTTCTTCATTGAGATGAATCCTCGCATTCAGGTTGAGCATACGGTAACCGAAGTGCTGACCGGGTTGGATCTTGTCCGCGCCCAGATTCTCATCGCCCAGGGCCATTCGTTGCATTCTCCCGAAGTGGGAATGCCGGCTCAGGCTGATGTGCCTCGCAATGGTTACGCCCTGCAGTCGCGGGTCACGACGGAGGATCCGGAAAACAAGTTCATGCCCGATTACGGTCGCATCATGGCCTACCGTTCGCCGGGCGGCTTAGGTATCCGGATCGATGGCGGCATGGGTTTTGCCGGAGCGGTCATCACACCATTCTACGATTCGATGTTGGCCAAATTGGTGGCTTCGGGACCGACCTACGAGATTGCCATGGCGCGCATGCATCGCGCGCTGGCCGAGTATCGGATTCGGGGCGTGAAAACGAATATTCCGTTTCTGGAAAACGTGATCGCGCATGATAAGTTCCGCACCGGTCAGGCAACCACGACGTTGATTGATACCACGCCGGAGCTCTTCCGTTTCAAGAAGCGCAAGGATCGCGCCACCAAGTTGCTCAACTTCATTGGTGAAGTCGTGGTAAACGGCAATCCGCACGCGAAAGGCTTTAAGCCCGTGACCTCGTTCGCCGCGCCCGTGGCTCCGGTTCACGACATCCGCCAAGAGCCACCAGCGGGCACACGCCAACGCTTGCTTGAGCTTGGCCCAAAAGGTTTTGCCAACTGGACGCTGAAACAGAAGCGCCTGCTGGTGACCGATACGACTTTCCGTGATGCCCACCAGTCGCTTATGGCCACGCGGGTGCGTTCTTTCGACATGCTCGAGTCGGCGGCAGCGTTGTCTCGCGAAGTGCCGGATCTATTTTCACTCGAAATGTGGGGCGGGGCGACGTTCGACACCGCCATGCGTTTCCTCAACGAGGACCCGTGGGACCGTCTCCGCCAACTGCGGGCCAAGGTGCCGAACATCTGTTTCCAGATGCTCTTCCGTGGCGCTAATGCGGTAGGCTACACCAACTACCCAGATCACGTAGTCGCGGGGTTTGTGAAGCATGCCGCTGCGAGCGGCATGGATATTTTTCGCATCTTTGATTCGCTGAATTATCTACCGAATCTTCGCGTCGCCATGGAAGCGGTGCAGGACACGCACGCGATCTGCGAAGGCACGCTCTGCTACACCGGCAACATCCTCGATCCTAAGCGCGATAAGTTTGATCTGAAATACTACGTCCGCTTGGCGAAGGAGCTGGAGAAGATGGGCGCTCACATGATTGCCATCAAAGACATGGCCGGTCTGTGCCGGCCTTACGCGGCGCACAAACTCGTGAAGACGTTGCGTAACGAAGTCGGTCTGCCGATCCACTTCCATACCCATGACACCAGTGGTATTAACGCGGGTTCGATCCTGCGGGCTTCCGATGCCGGCGTCGACGTGGTGGACCTCGCCTTTGCGTCGATGAGTGGCAGCACCTCGCAGCCGAATCTGAATTCAATCGTCGCGGCCCTCCAGGGCACTCCGCGCGATACCAAACTCGACCTACCCAAACTTGATCGGTTCTCCGACTACTGGGAACAGGTGCGTCCGATCTACACCCCTTTCGACACCGCGCCAAAGAGTGGTTCGGCCGATGTTTATCTGCACGAAATGCCAGGTGGGCAGTTCACTAACCTGAAAGAGCAAGCCAACTCAATGGGAGTCGCCCAACGGTGGCCGGAGATCGCTCGCACCTATGCGGAAGTGAACCAACTCTTCGGTGACATCGTGAAAGTCACGCCGTCCTCGAAGGTGGTAGGCGACATGGCGTTGTTCCTGTTCTCGCGCGGCATTAAACCTGCCGATGTGGTCAATCTCGAGCCTGGCAGTATGCCGTATCCGGAGAGTGTCATCGACATGCTTACGGGTGGACTCGGTTGGCCTGACAATGGCTGGCCCGTTGATCTTTCCAAAGCGGTCCTCGGACCGGAGAAGCACAAAAAAGCCCGCTCGGCCTACGCCGCTGCTCAACGTCAGACCAAGAAGGTGGACAAGCGCTCCAAGGCGACTCGCGAAAAGGCCAATGCTAGGGGTATGGCCGAACTGCGTCGCGAACTCGCCACCAAATTCCGCACCGAACCCACGGATGACGAATTGTTCTCCCATCTCATGTATCCGCAGGTTCATGACACCTTCCGCAAGCATCAGCGCCAGTATGGCGACGTGAGTGTGCTGCCGAGTTCCTCGTTCTTCTACGGACTGCAACCTGGTGAGGAAATTTCCGTCGAGATCGAAGCGGGTAAGGTATTGATCATCCGCCTCATCAGCGTGGGTGATGATGACCAAGACGGCAAACGGGTCGTCAGCTACGAGCTCAACGGTATTGCTCGCGATGTGGTCATCACCGATAGAAGCGTAACGACCACGACAAAGGCTCGGGCCAAGGCGGATCCCGCCGTGACCTCGCAGATCGGCGCTCCGATCCCCGGCTTGATTGCGGCACTTTCGGCGACGGTTGGAAGCAAGGTGAAGAAGGGTGAAAAGCTTCTCCTCATGGAGGCCATGAAGATGCAGACCACAGTTTACGCGCCGTGTAACGGCATCATCAGCGACGTTACGGTCGAAATCGGCGACACCGTCGAAAGCAAGGACCTACTCGTCAGCATCAAGCCCGCGAAATAAGGCACCGGGTCAGCGTCGCTGCGTTTGAAACCGCCCTGATCCTTTCCCTGAACTTCAACCGGACGAAAAACCATGACCGAAGAAAACCACGAAACCGATCGTCTCGCGCAAATATGCTCAGGACAGCGTTTCGCCGTTTGGGCGATCATGTTGAATCTGCTCACGGTGCCATTGATGTTGGTTCCGCAAGCAGCCGAAGTTCGAGCCGCCCTGATTTTGATCGCGATAGTTTTGGCGGTTTTCGGCATCGTGCGGATGTCGCGAGGATTGAATATCAGCCTTATTATCATCGTTCTCATGGCCATGGGTATGGTGGTGCCGTTTTTGAATCTGGTGATCCTGCTGATCATCAACGCCCGTGCGACCCGCTTCCTCCGCGACCACGGCTACACCGTCGGCCTGCTCGGAGCGAAGCCGAAGGACTGAGTATCGCGACTTCATCTTGTTTGATGTAGCCGGGGTCGCTGACCCCGGAGCGCCCAGCTTAGTCACTCTACCGTTCCGGGGTCAGCGACCCTGGCTACAATCTGAGCGACACTCATTCTGGTTTTTCACTTGGTGAGTCGGGCTTTCTTGGCCGCTGACCTGTCTGGCCAAAGCGTGAGCGATGGCGGAAGCCTCTACTAAGGAGGAGTATCCGGCAGTTTCGATCAGATGGCTACAGTGCTCTATACCCGATCCGACCAATTTGCTAAAAAACGGGATTAAATCCAAAACTTGCCACTTCCTAAATCTGCATGCATGTATGCATGCATGGCCACGAAAACCATCTCAGTCGATCTGGAGGCGTATGAACGCTTACGGTCGGCCCGCCTGCAGGAGCAAGAGTCATTCTCCAAGGTCATCAAGCGCGCTACATGGCCTAAAGAAAAGGGCACGGCGGGGGCGTTGGCGAAGTGGCTTCGCCAAAATCCGGCCCGACTTTCTGATCAGGAGATTGAATACCTGGATCGAGCCCAATTGGAAGATGCTCCGAGTCCCGACAAGTGGCAGTCATGACTTTTGCCGACACGACGTTTCTGATCGATCTGCAACGCTCGCAGCGAAATCCACATTACCAAAGTGCTCTAAGTTGGCTTGATGCCAACCCTCAGGCGGAGGTTATGATTTCCGCTATTGTCTGGGGTGAATTTATTGAAGGCATGGGAGATTTAGAGAGCCCAATTGTAGCTAAATTTCGTCGCGAATTTGAGCTGGTTCCAATCAGCAGAAAAATTGCCGAGAATTTTGGCCAACTGAACCGGGTTTTGAAACGAACCGGTCGACCGATCGGAAACAACGATACTTGGATCGCGGCCACCGCGTTGGCTCATGAAGCACCCTTGCTCACTCGCAATGTAGCTCACTTCACGCGTGTGCCGGGATTAAGGGTGATCAACTACGCGTGACTTCAATATTCTACGGTTCCCACCGCACCAGCGGCTGATCGGCGCGGACGTAGAGCGGGTGGCGGGGGTGACCGTCTTTGGTCTGGCCGACGCACCAGAGATCGAAATCCGCGAGCAGCTTGAGGGTGTGATTTGCGCGGTCGAGGAACTCGCCGTGCACGCCCCAGGCCGCGACCACCTTTTCACATTTCCCTGCGGCTTCGAGGAGGGCCGCATCGTTCTCGGGACCGGCTGGGTCTGCGGCGGCTTTCATCACCTTGGGATCGGTGGCGCGCATCCCGAACAGGTTGCCCATCCAAAACCCGTCCATGCCTTCGCGCTCGGAAAACCGCGCAATACGGGTGAGGGTCGGGTCGAGTTTTTGTTCATCAGCCGTGCTCGGATTGAGCCCGATCCACAACATCAGGCGATCACCACCCATGAGCGGATTAAAGCGATGGATAAGCGAGTAACGGTGCACCCGATCCTCCGAGAAATGACATTTGTTTTCCAAGAGGGTTTTTTAATCACGAAACTCCTCAGATATACACGGACAAATTTGAGGAGATCGAAATAGCCTCCCAACCTAGATGGACGAGCGCGTGGGGTTGGGTTCAAAAGCGGGTGCTACGAATCCATCAAATTGGGGACACTTCCCCGCAATTCCAGAGGATTATTACAGCACTGTAATCTATTTATAATCTCAGGGTAATGAGTGTTCGTGAATAGGCTCGTTACTCCGTGTTTTTAGACTACGGATCGGTCCGTGCGCATCCTCGTAATCGAAGACGAAATAAAGGTGGCCGCCTTGATCACAGCCGGCTTGGTAGAGCAGGGGTGGGCGGTAGAATTCTGTGGAAACGGTGACGAGGGGTTACGGTTAGCCACCGCCAATAACTTTGATGCCGTGGTGCTTGATATCATGCTTCCCGGACGCGATGGACTTAGCCTTCTACGCAAGTTGCGAGGTGAACACAATCCGGTCCCGGTCATTCTACTCAGCGCGCGCGGGGACGTTAATGAACGGGTGGAGGGTCTCGAACTTGGAGCTGATGATTATCTGCCGAAACCCTTTTCAATGATCGAACTTGTTGCCCGGATCCGGGCGATTGTGCGACGTCGCACCGGCGAATCGCTCACGGTTCTTACGCTAGCTGACCTTTCGCTTAATCTTCACCACCGCACGGTCACGCGAGCAGATCAGCAGATTGAACTCACCGCCCGTGAGTTTGCGCTCTTGGAGACGTTTCTAAGCAATCCCGGTCGCGTGCTTTCTCGCACATTTCTCAGTCAGAAGCTGTGGGGCTATCAATTCGACGCAGAGACCAATGTGATCGATGTAGCGGTTCAACGCCTCCGAAAAAAAATAGACGAGAGTTTTTTGCCAAAGCTTATCCAAACCGTCCGTGGAGTTGGATACTCTATTACCGCTGAATGAAACACCTTTTGACGCTTCGAGTTCGAGTCGCCGTGTCGGTAGCCGCGGTCACGGCAGTAGCCCTCGTCCTCCTTGCCTCAGGAACCTGGATCTATGTTTACCTGGAAGATCTTGAGGCGATTGACGAGCACCTCGTAGGAGAGACGCTAGAAATCAGGGCCGACCTGGCGAAAGGGGAAATCGAAGAAGATGAGTTCGCGGCCGATCCTTTTGAACCTCGGTTAGGATTAGCCGTGATTTCGAGCGCTGGACCCGTTTTAGGAATTACGCCCAGTTTTCCGATAGAGGTGGTTGATCTAGGCGCCGCCGATTTCGGGTTTAGCATTCAGAGTGGGGTGAATTCCCGGTGGCGGGTCTATAGCACCCGACGAGAGGGTGTGATCTTCGTTATCGGACATAACCTAGAGGAGTTTGATGATGTTTTGAGCGATCTTGCTTCGATTCAGATTCTCCTCGTTCCCCTTGTGAGTTTATCCACTGCGTGGATTAGTTGGCTCGTGGCGGGTCGCTCACTGGCGCCGATTCGAGAAGCGACTGAGACTGCCGCCAATATTGGAATTAATGATCTAACCGCGCGGCTACCGATTGCTCGATTGGATGACGAAATCGGCCAGTTCACCGCCGTGCTAAACGGCATGCTTGACCGTATCGAAAAGAATTACCTTCAGGCCAAGCGATTTGCTGGTGACGCCTCTCATGAGCTCAGCACGCCGCTCACTATTATTAAAGGGGAACTGGAGAAACTAGTCGCCAAAGACAGCTTGCCGGAGGCAGCTGAAGATGGAATTATCAGTGCACAATAGGAAGTGGATCGCATGCACCTAATCATCGATCAACTCCTGCTGCTGGCGAGATTTGACGCCGGTAAAGCGAGTGAAGATTTTCAACCAGTTGACTTGAGTGAACTAGTCGACCACAAGACGGAAGATATCGATCTCTTGTCGGCGAAAATTTCCCTAAAAATCACCCGACGGATTACCCCAGGCATTTCGATTCAAGGCGACTCCAGCCAGCTCCATCGCTTGTTCCTGAATCTATTTAGTAACGCCACCAAATACAACACGACCCAGGGCTCGATAGACTACGAGTTGGCAGTGCGAGATGGCTTTGCGCACTTTTCCATTAGCAACAGTGGCCCCACTATACCTGCTGCGGACAAAGAGCATATCTTCGAAAGATTTTTTCAAGTCGACGAGTCCCGAGCAGCCAGCGGCAGCGGTTTGGGTCTCAGTATATGCCTGGAGATTGCTCGGGCGCATGGTGGAACGATTGAACTATTAGCGACCACGCGTGGCTTCACGAAGTTTCTGGTAAAATTGCCGCTGTTGTTGGCGACCTAGTAGTCGGCCTTGGAGAGGGCAAAAATTACGATCTGATTACAAGGTTGTCATTTATTGAACACGGACGCGCCCCGTGTCGTCTACCGCGATGTGCTCAGAACTCCGCCGGCCTCTTCTCAATACGCCTTCAAGCCTTCGCCGGCGTCTTCGTCCTTACTTGGTGGTAAAATTACGGTTGGGGCCCCGGTTGCTCGGAAAAACCCGCAACACCCCAATCCCAGCTGCCGGTCGATTGCTTGATGCGTGTTTCTGTGGTGGTCCCGACCTACAACGAACGCGAGAGCCTGCCCCTGTTGGTGAATGCCTTACGCGACGTGATGGGAAACGAGACGGACTGGGAACTCATTGTGGTCGACGATGATTCGCCGGACGAGACGTGGAAGGTTGCGGAAGATATGGCGTCGAAAGATCGGCGCATCCGAATTTATCGCCGGTTGGATTGTCGGGGACTGTCTTCGGCGGTCGTGGCAGGCCTGAGTATGGCGGGCGGGGAACGGGTCGTCGTGATGGATGCGGATCTGCAACATGATGTCACCCGGGTGCCTCAATTGGTGGCGGCTTTGGACGATACTCCGCTGGCGGTGGGAACGCGTTACGCACCGGGCGGGGGCGTAGGCGGTTGGGGCCGAGGTCGGGTGGCTTTGTCACAGGCGGCAACGGTGGTTTGCAACTTAGTGTTGGGGTTGGCGGTGAGTGATCCGATGAGTGGGTTTTTTGCGGTGCGTCGGGAGGAATTCAACCGGATCAGTTCCCGCCTAAATCCACGGGGCTACAAAATTCTCATGGAGTTGATGGTGGTGATGCGACCCGCGCGAGTGGAGGAAATTCCGTATGTGTTTGCTCCTCGAGTCTGCGGAGAAAGCAAACTCTCGACCCGCGTGGTGTGGGATTTTGGTTTTGCCTTGATCGAGCTCCTCACTCGAAGCGTGGTGAGTCCGCGATTCTTGAAATATGGCCTGGTCGGATTGAGTGGAGTGGGGGTGTATGCTTTCTGTCTCTTATACACATCTCCGAGCCCACGAGACCGAGGCTGATCTCG
>CAJXQX010000114.1 GCA_913058185.1 uncultured Verrucomicrobiota bacterium | reverse complement strand
GACGGATTCATGTTGTTTGGTGATTTCGCGCAAAAATCTCAGATACCCCTCAGCCGGCCGAATCAGGCCGACGTTGGCCGGATAGGGCTCCAGGATGATACCGGCGATCGCATCGGGGTTAGCGGCATAGGCTTTCTCGACGGCAGCCCGGTCATTGAAAGGGAGCACGATGGTTTCACGGGCGAACGAAGCTGGCACGCCAGCACTGTCGGGATGTCCGTGGGTCAATGCGCCTGAGCCGGCCTTGATGAGCAGCGAGTCGGAGTGCCCATGATAACAGCCCGCAAACTTGATGATCTTATCGCGCCCCGTGAATCCTCGGGCCAAACGGATGGCTGACATTGTGGCTTCGGTGCCACTGTTGCACATCCGCACTTTCTTGATCGCCGGCACCATCTCCGCGATCAACTCCGCCATTTCCACCTCATACGGGTTGGGCGTGCCAAAGGAGGTGCCATTGACCAGCGCCTTGGCAATGGCTTCACGGATAACCGGGTGGTTGTGTCCATGGATCGCCGGCCCCCAGGTGCATACGAAATCGATGAGCTCTTTTCCGTCGGCTGTGGTTAAGGTCGCCCCTTGGGCTGATTCCACGAAAAATGGTGCTCCACCAACAGAGCGGAAAGCCCGCACGGGGGAATTTACCCCACCGGGAATGAGTCGTTTAGCGCGAGCAAAGAGATCTTCAGAAGTTGTCATGTTTTTCTTTTAAAGTGGGGCAAAAGCAGTGGGCCGATCAATTGACGTATTTTTGCACGATCGGGATACGGCGACCGACCCCAAAGGCGAGGGGAGTGATTTTAAGTCCCGGCGCCGCTTGTTTTCGTTTGTATTCATTGAGATCAACTTTGCGGGTCATGTCGTGGACCGCATCGGTTTCAAATCCTTGGCCGATCAGATCTCGGCGGGACAATCCTTCTTCGACGTAACTTCGCAAAATTGCGTCCAATATATCGTAGGGAGGCAGACTATCCTGATCTTCTTGACCGGGCCGAAGTTCGGCACTGGGAGGTTTGTTGATTGTATTCCACGGAATAATTTCCCGGTCGCGATTCATCCAACGAGCGAGATCGAAGACCTGCGTCTTAAACACATCCGAAATCACCGCGAGTCCGCCACACATGTCGCCGTAGAGGGTGCAATAACCCACCGCGATCTCACTCTTGTTTCCGGTCGTGAGGAGTAAGGAACCAAACTTATTTGAAAGCGCCATCATCAGCACCCCGCGAATACGAGCCTGGATGTTCTCCTCGGTGACATCAACGGGACGGCCACTGAAGAGTGGTTTTAGCGCTGCTTCACACGCTTCGACCGCCGTAGCGATCGCCGCCGTATTAAATGGCATTCCCAGATTCTCCGCTAACTGACGGGCGTCGTCTTTTGAGTGGGATGAAGAGATGGCGGAGGGCAGGGAGACGCCCAATACATTTTCGGCCCCGAACGCCTCAGCTGCTATAACCGCAACTACGGCCGAATCGATCCCACCGCTGAGAGCGACCAAGGCTTTTTTGAAACCCGATTTTTGAGCGTAGTCTCTCAGCCCGAGAACCAGCGCATCATTCACATCGGCCAAATCCTCCTGGGCAAAACTAGTCGCCCGAACGGACGAGGGGATTGCTAGGTCTACGACGGCTTGATCCGTTCGAAACGCTTCCAAGCCATGCAATATTTCACCCGATGCATTTGCGACCAATGAACGTCCGTCGAAGACGAGTTCATCGTTGCCGCCGACCGCATTGACGTAGGCCACGGGGCAATTAAGACGCTTGGCGGTGTCGGCGACGATTTGCTGCCGCGCCTCGTTTTTGCCGTGGTGCCAGGGACTCGCGGAAAGATTGACCATCAGGTCCAGTTTGCTCGTGGCCAAGCTATCGACGGGATCGAATCGATACAGTGGTCGGGGAATTAAGCTCGATCCAGTCCAGATATCTTCGCAGATCGTGACTCCGATGCGCCGACCTCCTATCTCAAAAATGGTGGGCTCAGTAGCAGGCTCGAAATATCGATCTTCGTCGAATACATCGTAGGTCGGGAGTAGGCACTTGCGAGCAAACCCTTTAATGGCGCCATTTTCGCACCACGCGGCGGCATTAAAGAATGGTCGACCAGCCTTGGCGGGATTGCGTTCGATCGTGCCGACCAATGCGGGAACCGAGCCGATGGCCGCCGCAATTTCAAGTAAAGCTCCCTCGGCGTCATCGCCAAACCGCCGCTTTAAGAGGAGATCCCGGGGAGGATATCCGCAGCTGGCTAGTTCGGGGAAGACCACGAGTTCGGCCCCAGCCGCCACGAGATCGCGGTAGGCAGCAATGATGAGATCGCGGTTTCCTGTGAGGTGACCGACGGTAGGATTGATTTGAGCGAGACCGATGTGCATGGACGAAAGTAGCGAAGTTGGGCGGTTCATTGCGGGCTGACAACCCGCAAGGGCAAACTTGTGCCGGAAGCACTTCGGCGTTTGGTTGCCCGTCTGCCATGGTTGATCCTCTCGTTTCCCTAATACTCGCTTCCGCTTCACCGCGTCGTCATGAGCTCCTCGGGCGACTTAAAATTCCGTTTCGAGTGCACGTCGCCGAGGTGGTCGAACAGGATGGCCGAGACCGGAACCCCCGTGAGTTGGTGGCCCACAATGCAGCCCTGAAGGCGGATTGGGTGGCCGAACGAAATCCACACGCGTGGGTGCTGGGGGCAGATACGACGGTATTCGTTGATGACCAGGTTCTAAATAAACCGACCGATCTGGCCGAAGCCCGAGCCATGTTGAAGGAATTGAGCGGCAGGCCGCACTCGGTTTTTACCGGGCTCGCCTTACGGAATCGCGACCAAGCGTTTCGGTTGGATCAGGGGGTTGAGAGTCGCGTTTTCTTTCGGGAATTAACCGACGCCGTAATTTCGCAGTATTTGGCCCAGGTGCATACGCTCGATAAGGCTGGAGGATATGCTATTCAGGAGCACGGTGAGCTTATCGTCGACCACTACGAAGGCTCCCTGAGCAATATCATCGGATTACCCGCGGATGAAACGAAACAAATTTTGACCGAAGTGGGTCTGTTGACCTGAACTATCATTTGATGCGTCGCTCGTCCACCAAGCTCCGAAAGTCTCGCCGCCGTGCTGCCCGTCCTGCTACGGCAGGCTGGAGCGGTTGGACTTCTGGGCCTCACTATAGTAAGGCGTGGCGGGCTGGGTTGGTGGGCACAATTATCATCCACTTTCTATTGGTGTGGTTGGCGCCCAAGTTTCAAAGCAACTTCAGGGCAGACGCGGCTCCGGTCGGTGCCGCCAATCGTCCGGAAGAGAATCTCTTCGATATCGAGCTTTCTCAGCTTCCACCGCCGTTGCCCGAGATCTACGTCGATGCCAACCCCGACGCACCTGATAATCCTCCCGATGAAGCGGAGAATTTCTCCGACCGAAATCAACAACTCGCTCAAGAAGAGGCCGCGGAGGAATTAGGGGACATGCCTTCGACTGAAGGAGAAGATGACATCGAGTCGACTTCGATCGTATCGGGAGAGGACGCGGCCCCGACGCCACCTGTTGCCATTGTGCCTCCATCGCTTGAGACCGTGGATGTCGAAACAACCGAGCAACAGGAGCAACCCGCGCTCGCCCAAGACCCGTCGAGCGGCACCGAAGACATCCGAGGAGAAAACGAAGACGGGATCGGAACCAATGTCGTTGAGCTGCCGAAGAATCCTCAGGCTGATATTGATGAACCGATTGAAGGGATTACCGACCCGGAACAGGCATCGGAAACGGGCAAAGGGATATATTACCGTCCGAATCCCACCAGTCCTTCCGCGCGCCCTAATTTGGCTCGTTCTCAACTTAAACCGGCGATATTTTCCAACCGTGTCACGGGCACTCAGAATATCGGTGTCATTGCTCACGAAGCCTTGCGCACGACATTTGGGGACTATTTTGCCCGTTCTCTCGAGGTGATCCGTCTCGGGTGGGTTCATGACATTCGAGCCAAAGTTGAGCGGCGCCTAGGGTTCCCTCTGGACGGCAGTCGGGTGCAGGTCTGGTTCACGTTACACGAAGATGGCACGGTCACGATTGATAAGGTCGACGGCAATGCCGGGCCGTTATGGGATGGAGTCGCGGTCGAGGCGATTGCCGCGCCTGCTCGCATGTCTGATGGTTTTGGCGAGTGGGACGACGAGATGCGCACGATTTTAGGAGAAAGCACTCCCATTCGCATTACTTTCCATTACCAATAAATATTGTGAACACACTTTCTCCATTTTCCTCAAACGCGCCGCTCGGTAAAGGGGTGCAGGTAATCGTAGAGGATCCGCAAGGGTTGATCGCACTTTCCAAACCCGTGGGCGTCCTGTCGCATCCAAATCAAACCGGGGAGGAGCAGCGCGCGTTGATCAAAGCGGCCTACTCACTGGATGAGGAGTGTTTTACTTATCGAAATTCGAAAGGTGAAGATGAACGGGTGTGGTTGTTGAATCGGTTGGATTCGGCTACTTCGGGCATCATTTTATTGGCCCGCACGGAAGCGTTGGCGGTCAGTATTCGAAAGCACTTCAAGGCCCGTAAGGTTAAAAAAATCTATGCGGCTCTTGTTTTTGGCCGGCCGCTCAAGCCCAAGGAGGTTTGGCAGGATCGCATGTCCGTCACCAGACAGAGAGGCCAGATTCGGACCGATTCGGGCGCCGGCCATATTCCCAGCGAGGCGCACATGCAGTTAGTTCAAACTAACACAAACGCGAATCCCATCATCAGTCTGATCCAGCTCGATCCCAAAACGGGACGGAGTCACCAACTGCGCGTGCAATGCCGCAAGCATCAGTTACCGATCGTCGGCGATGCGACCTACGGAGAATTTAAGCTCAATCGAGCCTACGGAAAAAAGACCGGCCGGAAACGGTTGTTTCTGCATTCGTTTCGCACCTCATTTTCCTACGAATGGGAAGGGGAGACTCACGAATTCAGTGCCCAGGCTGAGCTGCCAGATGCGTTTAACGAGGCGTTGACAAGCTGATTGGAACGTTTCCTTGTCGAGGCCGTGTCACCGTTCGCTTATTTTGATTTTAGTTTCTGGTTCGAGTTTATTCGAATCAACTAAGCGGCACGCGCAGACGTTTTAAGTTCATCCAAAACATCCGCCAATAAGCCGCCTCCGGGCGGCTTTTTTATTTCTAGAATCCCATGATTATCCCTAAGTCCAATCGCCTGACCGATCCTCAAGTTGCCGAGCTCACTGCCATCGTGAGTGAGTTTGGTTGCAATCTGCAGCCCATCATCGGCGCGGTCCGCACCATCTACGCCATTTTAGGGGATGAAAGGGATGATTTGATGATCAATCGAATCGAAGGATTGGAATATGTAGATCGGGTCGATCGCATTCAATCGGGATTCAAACTCATGGATCGTCGATCCGACCTGGCCTCCCATCGGGTAAACATCGGTGGGGTCACCCTAGGCGAAGAGCTGTTCATTATTGCCGGCCAATGCACGATCGATCCCAAGAATTCTAACTACTTTTACGAATCGGCGGAAGCGGTCAAAGAAGCGGGAGGGCATGTCATTCGCGGAGGCGTCTGGAAGCCGCGCACGAATCCATATTCTTTCCAAGGTGATGTGAAATCTTTGGATATCCTGATGGAAGCCTCGCGGCGCACGGGCTTACCCGTGGATGCGGAAGTCATGGATGAGGAACACCTTAAGATGGCGCTCGATGCGGGGGTGCACATGCTCCAAATTGGAGCCCGCAATGCGCTAAATTATTCGCTGCTGCGTTCGATTGGTAAGGCCATCGCCGACACCGATACCGTTGTTTTATTGAAGCGCAGTATTCACATGGGACCCATTGACGAATTTGTCGCGGCCGCGGAATACATCGTGAGTTTCGGGAATCCAAATGTATTGCTCTGCCCGCGCGGCACGAAACCGGGGTTGGATGGCTACCGGAATCATCCTGACGAAAGCATCACGCCTTTACTAAAGGAAAAAAGCTGGGCGCCGGTCGTGGTGGATCCGTCCCATTCAGTGGGACGTGCCGTCTACGTGCCCGCTTGTTCAATGGCCGCAATCGCCTATGGCGCGGATGGCCTGTGTATTGAGTCCCATGTCGAGCCCGCCAAGGGCATCGGCGACGACCCAAAACAGGCACTCACTCCGGAAGCGCTCGCGCAAACTATCAAACAAGGTAAAGCGCTCTGGCAGCTCATGCGCGGCTAGACTAAGTCGCGGTCGCATGATCACCTGGCTTTATCTCAGCATAACTACCGTCCCAGGATTCTGAAGAATGACGGTGTTTCGGTCATCTTTTTATCACAGCAATTTTCCGAAACTCCAATAGTCCCTTTTCGCCCTGAATCCCGATGTGCCCGTCGGAATTACTGATACCTTCGACCATGGTAATGAGTGCGCCGTTGACCCGCACGGAAAGAAAGCGGCCTTCGCACGTGACTTCGACGGTATTCCACTCACCGGTGGGATTAAACACCTCGGCTAGCGTGGGTTGATCAAGAAGTTCCTCGAAGGGGCCTCCTCCATAGTCGATCAGCGCACCAAAGATTCTGCCTTCGTCCGACTTATCCATGCATTGCACTTGGTAGCCATTGTCGGGCCAGCCATTCTCGTCATCGTGGCTGGTGGAACCCGTGCGAACAAAGATACCGCTATTGGCTCGGTTCTCCAGAAACCGCACCTCGTAGGTCAGCACAAAATCGACGAACGTATCCTTGGATCGCAACCAACCGGTCCCACGATCAACATGAAGGTGACCGTTTTTAACCGAGAATTGTCCCGAGTTCTCGATGATCCAGCCATCAAGATTGTGACCATTAAAGAGCTCTCGAGGTTCGGGACTGGCTCCAGCGGATCCGAGTATGACAAAAGCAGCGAACAGCAGGGATAGGGGACTACGCATGCTCTAGGCTGGTCACCGGGAGCGCTCGAAGCAAATTTCTAATCGAAGCGTGAACTCAGATCAGCGCGGAGCTAAAATACCCCGATTTCTTGTAAAGAATTAGGACATCTTGAACTCCCCAGGCTTGCTCGAGGTAAGCCCGTAGGATAACGCCCGGCTTCGCTTGAATCAGGGCGTTGATTTGAGCGGGTGAGTTTAGAGCCAAGCCATACTGCCCAGTCGGTTCTTCGTAGTAGGGGCGATAGGCCGCGCCATCTGAGCGGAAATCTCTGAGTAGCCCAACCACATCAACGTTGTCGGCGAATTCTGCATCTCCGCGCTCCAGCTGGGTGGCCATGAATCGACCCTGCAGCGTCAAAACAATGATACCATCTTCAACCGTCCAATCCAGGAGTCGATCGAGCGTCTTGCGTTGGGCCTCAAGGGGTAGGTGAGTGAACAGCGACCCGCACCAAATGAGATCAAAACCCGGTTCGAAAGTGATCTTATCCAAATCAACCTCGGAGTAAATTCCGGTGGCCTTAAACTGGTCGCGACAGAAATCGACTCCATCCTGATTGAGGTCGCACGCGGTGATATCCGCGTAAGGAAGTTCACCCCTCAACCAACGTAGCACGCGGCCATGTCCGCAGGGAAGATCAAGGATTTTCGGGAGCCATTCACGGTTACAGACTTGTTGGGCCAGACGGATTAAATCCAAGGCCTGACGGCCGACTTCAAAATACCCTTCTTCCTGCCCGGGATAAACCATCTCATCACGCGAAGAAACAGTGCGGTCAATTTTAGGGTAGAGCGTCATGAACCTAATCGGTTGCAGTGGTTTGGTAGACTTCGACCAAAGCCTGTCCGCTCAGACCATCGGTGGACTCTACATGTAGAGTATAATGGCCCGCGGGAAGTTCGGCCTTGGCGACGAATTCTTCGGAGTCCTTATTCAGCGCAAATGCACCCACCTTAGAAGACCAATATGCTGCGAATTCAGGATCATTATTGAGCAGATGGTCACACGGTTTACCGCGACGAAATAGTGATACTTTCGGGTTATTCAGTCCATCGGGCACATCGAATTGTTTGAGTGAAGGGCCCAGCACGCGAAGCAGGTATCGAGGATTTGCGGCACTTTCAGACGAACGTCCGATTACAAAACCTAAGATAAGGGGATGGTCCGGCGTTATCAGTCCACGAGCCGATTGATCGGTGAGGGTGAGCCCTGGGACAACGATCACCAGACAAGCCTGGCTGCGGCACAGCTGACCTTGGCTGTCAGTCCACTGGGCGAAGTAGATATCTCCATCGGCGGCAGTCAGCTCACCCAGGGTTATAGCGACCGTGTGTTTCCCGGGAATCGGCGTGCCATTTTGAGTCCACTGGATCGATTCGACCCACTCAGCCGGACAATCACAGCGCAGTTCCAAAACGCCCCTTTGTTCTTCGACGTGAAATCGCTGCATCGGCTGGTTTGCATCAGCCGCCAAAATTTGTGGGCCAATAGCCAGATGACGACTCATGCGTCGCGGGAGGGCGTTTAACGCCAGTTTCGTGGAAGATAGTTCAGCCATCAAAAAATATCACCTAGAGCAAATTCATCTGCGAATCATCGATGGGTTTGACGGTGATTTTCTTGCGCGGTTTGGCTTGAGGTGCCGTGAGTTCCACGGAGGCGTCATCGGACTCGAGTTTGCTCAATAGCGATTTGGCTCGATCGATCACGCTCGGAGGCAATCCGGCTAAACGAGCCACTTGAATACCATAGCTGCGATCGGCTGCACCAGGTTGGATGCGGTGCACAAAGATGATGTCGTCGTTCCACTCTTTGACCGCGACGCTGAAGTTATGGAGACGTGGCAGATGCTTATCGAGCTGGGTGAGTTCTTGGTAATGGGTGGCGAAGAGGGTGCGGGCGCCCAGGTCAGTTTGACCGTGCAGATGCTCGACCACCGCCCAAGCGATACTCAATCCATCGTAGGTCGATGTGCCGCGGCCAATTTCATCTAGAATGATGAGGGATTTATCCGTGGCGTTATTAAGAATGTTGGCGGTCTCGTTCATCTCGACCATGAAGGTCGAATTACCGCGGGCGAGATCGTCGCTCGCACCAACGCGAGAAAAGATCCGATCCACGAGTCCGATCCGACATTTAGACGCAGGCACCCAACAACCGATTTCAGCCATTAATGCTATCAGGGCGACTTGGCGAATGTAGGTCGATTTACCCGCCATGTTAGGTCCCGTGATCAAAGCGATTTGTTGGTCGCCAGACGAGAGTTCGGTGTCATTGGGGACGAAGCTTTGATTGCCGCGTAGGATCGTGGCGTCGGGCGCTTTTAGCATTTGTTCGACGACCGGGTGACGGCCCTCGGTGATTTCCAAGGCATCACTTTCGTCGATCTCGGGTTGATGGTAATCCCACTCCCGCGCCAGCACGGCCCAGCCCGCCAAAACATCAAGTTCAGCTAAAGCGGTGGCGGTATTAAAGAGCGCCTCAGATTGATCGAGAACCGTGATCATGAGCTCCGTGAATAATACCCGTTCGCGGGCGAGAGCGTCTTCCTCGGCGTGAAGAATTTCTTTCTCCTTCTGCTTCAGTTCATCGGTCACGTAGCGTTCGCTATTTACCGTGGTTTGCCGCCGCACGTAATCTTCCGGCACGAGGTGCAGGTTGGCTTTGGTGACATCGATATAGTAACCAAAATTATTGGTGTAT
>CAJXQX010000113.1 GCA_913058185.1 uncultured Verrucomicrobiota bacterium | reverse complement strand
CTTCTAGGGTCTCACGATTAAACCGTTTTCCCTCACAACTCGGACACGGTGCGTAGGCATTCGCCATAAATTGCATATCGAGTTTGATGGCACCATCGCCCATGCATTTCTCGCAACGACCGCCGCGCACATTGAAAGAAAAACGACTGGCTTTGTAACCGCGCACTTTCGCCAAAGGCACCTGTGAGTAGAGATTTCGCAACGCGTCCAATAACTTTGTGTAAGTGGCCGGGTTCGAACGCGGGCTGCGGCCAATAGGTGATTGATCGACTTGCACCAGCTTATCAAAGAAATCCAGATTCTCGATACTGCGATGCAATCCCGGCAATGATTTCGCACCGTTCAGTTTCCTCGCTGCGGCCGCCGCCAGCACGTCATTAACCAAGGTGCTTTTGCCAGATCCGGAAACGCCGGTGACCACCGTCAGTAGACCGACCGGGAACTTCACATCGACGCCCTTCAAATTGTGTTCGCGCGCTTCCCGCACCGTGAGGAATCCGCCCTTGGGCTTCTTGGTCTTGACCGATTTCTCAACCCGAACTTCGCGCGACAGATAGGGTCCACTGACCGAAGCCTTGCCCCCGGCCTGCATGAGCGCATGCGGGGTGCCTTGAAACAAGATGCGGCCACCTTCGGATCCTGCGCCCGGTCCAATCTCCAGCACTTCATCGGCGATCAAAATCGTCTCTTCGTCGTGTTCGACTACGATCACCGTATTGCCTCGATCACGCAGAGAAGTGAGTAAGTGTAGCAGGTTCTGATTGTCCGCCGGATGCAGGCCGATGCTGGGCTCGTCTAGCACGTAGATCACGCCCATGAGCCCCATCCCCAATTGCGTCGCTAAACGCACCCGTTGGGACTCGCCCCCAGACAGCGTGCTGTAGTCACGATCAAGGGTCAGGTATCCCAGACCGACTTCGCCCAAGAACCGTAACCGCTGTTCGATACCGGTCACCACATCACGTAGCGCTTCTTCGGTTTTAAAACGCTCCGCCAACTTCACCGCCACGGCATGCGCCTCGTCCACCGACAAGGCCATGAAGTCCGGCAGGTTCAGTCGCGATTCGTCAGAAGTGATGACGACCGCACTGCTGCGTTCGTTGAGGCGAGAGCCATGACACTCTGGGCATTCACCGCGAATCATGTAAGTCGTCAGTCGCGCCCGAAAACCTTCACTGGCGGTCGCCCGCCAAGTCTCTTCCAACGCGGGCAATGCTCCTTCAAACGGCATGGCTTTCGGTTCGCGCATCCGCTTGAGCTTGAAAGCAAAGAGTCGATCGCCCGCACCGTTGAGCAAAACATCGCGCACCTCCTCCGGCTGGTCTTGCCAGGGGGTATTTGCATCAAACGGCAGCTGCTCGGCGAGCTGCTTGAGAATCGCATTGTGTTTGATGATCAGATTCTTGCCGCCGAGTCGCCAGGGTTTGATTGCACCACCACGGATCGTCTTGGTTTTATCCGGTACGATCAGATCCGCAGCAAAACTAAGTTTGCGACCCAACCCACCACAGGTCGTGCAGGCGCCATGCCGCGTATTGAATGAAAAATGAGCGGGCGTGAGTTTCTCAAACACATCACCGCAAATCTCGCACGCGAGGGATTGACTGAGCTGAATCTCACGCCACGGAGCATCCCGATCGGCCTGCGCCAATACAATCGCTCGGTCGCTCCCCTCGCGAAAGGCCAACTCCAGTGAATCCGCTAGACGGCTCCGTTGATCGACCACCGCCACCAATCGATCCACCACCACATCGACTTTGACCGGCACCGTGCCTTTTCCATTCGGCACCACCTCGGGTTCATCGAGTGATTTCACTTCACCGTCGATCCGCACCCGTTGAAATCCACGCTGCCGTAATCGAGGGAGCTCCTCGCGCAACACGCTCGCTTTTGCCACCAATACCGGCGCGAGCACCATGATGCGTTGTCCCGCCGCCTCCGCCAAAATTCGCTGCACATTGTCATCGAGCGATCGCCGGACCACCCGACCTCCGTCCTTCGGACAATGAGCCTCCCCGTGCAACGCCCACAATAGCCGCGCATAATCCGCGACCTCGGTGACGGTAGCAATGGTGCTGCGGGGCGACTCACCCGCCGTGCGCTGTTCGATGGCCAGCACCGGTGATAGCCCGTGCACAAAATCCACATCGGGCCGCGGCAACTGCGCCAAGGTCTGACGAGCCGACGTCGAGAGTGACTCCATGTATTTGCGGTGCCCCTCCGCATAGATCGTATCAAAAGCCAGCGACGATTTTCCCGATCCCGAAGGACCCGTGACCACAATCAATTTCCCCCGCGGCAAACGGACCTCAAGATTATCCAAATTGTGCTCACGGGCACCTTTGATGTGGATGTGAGTATCGGCCTTCATCATGTGAACCGACACCTTAACCCTATTTTCGGGTTCGCAAGACTCTAATCAAATAACCGAGGAATCGGACAAATCCTTCGTGATTTTGGCTTTGCGCCAACCGTCCCCGCCTCTCACATTAAAGCTATTAATATACATTCGGTTTACCTCTTTCCACGGCCGATGCGACCCAGCACCGATCTCTTGAGGTAAAATTCACGACCCCCAACTCCCCAAACTCCATGCAATCCAAGACTAAAACCCGTAGCCTGTGGGCAGCGGCGCTTCTGTTTACCGCCTCGGCCGTCTCCGCGTTGACCTTCACCC
Source organism: uncultured Verrucomicrobiota bacterium (assembly GCA_913058185.1). Lineage (GTDB taxonomy): Bacteria > Verrucomicrobiota > Verrucomicrobiia > Opitutales > Opitutaceae > Actomonas. The sequence goes on along the minus strand of CAJXQX010000113.1, from coordinate 6,977 downwards.
GGGATGATCTGTCCGGTAGTTTCGACACCACCCTTTCCGTCGGTGGCATCTACCGTCTCAATAACCCTAATCCGAGCTACTACGGCACCGCCAACGGAGGTAACGCCCACTCGGTCAATACCGACGACGGTAATCTCAACTTCTCCAAAGGTTGGGTTTCTAAAGCCTTCAAGATCACCTCGGACCTCGAGATGAATTGGGGCGACAACATCTCCATCTTCGCTCGGGCTTTTTACCTTCGCGACGACGAGCTCGCCGACGGCATTCTCCCGCAAAGCAATTTGACCAAGGCTGCCCGTGACCACGCCGGTGACCGCCTCGACTATCTGGATTTTTATGGCGTGTTCCGACTCGATGTTGGCGATGTGCCGGTCGACGTCCGCTTCGGTCGCCAAGTCGTGAGCCTCGGTGAGAGCACCTTCCTCCCCAACGGCAACAACATCGTCAACGCCGTCGATGTCGCCAACCTCCGCGTCCCCGGCGCCGAACTTCGCGAAGCGTTCCTCCCAGTCAACATGCTCAAGGTTGCTGCCGATTTGACCTTCAATACGTCCATCGAAGCCTTCGCGCTCCTCGAGTTCCGCCACACCGATATCGAAGCCGCTGGCACCTATTTCTCGACCAATGACTTCGCCTCTATCGGCGGCGACCGCGTGATGCTCGGGTTCGGCGCTCTTTCTGATACCGGCACCCTCGGTCGAGTCGGCCGCGCCCGTGACAGCCTTGCCAGTAATTACGGACAATGGGGTGTCGCCATTCGCCATCTCGCTGAAAACCTGAACGACACCGAGTTCGGTTTCTTTGTAGCCAACTTTCACAGCCGTCTTCCGCTGATCAGCGCCATTACCCCAACCGGCCCAATCAGCCCCGCCGTGGTGCAAGGGTCCGCCCTCCAAACGGCCCAAGCTCAGCTCGTGCCCACCATGATCGCCAACGGGGTGCCTCCTCAGTTGATCCCAACCTTGCTGCCCCAGTTACTCGGCGCCGCCCTGACCAATGTTCCGGTTGCCGCCCTTCCGGGGATCCCTAGTCTCGCCCCGTTCGCCGCATTCTACCCTTCCGCCCAAGCGATTGCCGCCGGGGCGGGCCAAGTCGGGTTGCTCACCGCCGCCAGCACCGCCCGTTACTTCCTCGAATACCCGGAGGACATCTTCATGGTCGGCGCCAGTTTCAATACCGATCTCGGTAATACCGGTATCGCGTGGCAGGGTGAAATCTCCCTCAAAAACGACGTGCCCCTCCAAGTTGAAGACGTGGAAGTTCTCTTCGCCGCCCTCTCCACCCTCAATCCGGCGTTCGGCCAAGTGAATCAAGTCGGCAACTTCCTCGGCCAATACAATCAAGAGATCCGAGGTTGGCGCCGTCACGACGTGACGACAGCCCAAACCACCCTCACTAAAATCTTCGGACCTACGCTCGGAGCTGACTCCTTCACCGTCGTCGCCGAAGCGGGTGGACTCTGGGCCGACATTCCCCCTCCCAGCGTTCTGCGCTACGAGGTCTCCGGCACCTACACCTCCGCTTCGCAAGCCGCCATGGACGCAGTCGGCGGTGGCCGCATCGCGACTCCGCTCAGTCACTTCGCCGATGATTTCGCCTGGGGTTACCGTTTCTTTGGTCGCCTTGAGTATAACAACCTCTTTGCCGGCGTGAATTTCTTGCCTTCGGTATCATGGGGCCAAGACGTTTCCGGCAACAGTCCGGCGCCGCTTTCCAACTACCTCGAGGGCCGCAAAACCCTCAGCCTCGCTGCTGACTTCGTATTCCAGAACCGATGGACGCTCAACATGCAGTATGTAAACTACTCGGGCGCGGGGACGCAGAATCTGCTCAACGACCGCGACTTCTTCTCCACCACGATCAAAGTCTCATTCTAGCCCATCCGGGATCACCTCAATACCCACGATGAAAACTCTTTTACAAATCACCGGCGGCTTACTTTCCGCTTCTCTCCTCACCGCTGCCATCAGCAGTAGTGATCTCGCTCGCCTCGGGCAGGACCTCACTCCCCTCGGCGCCGAGAAAGCCGGCAATGCCGACGGCTCCATCCCAGCTTGGGACGGAGGCATCACCTCACCTCCTGCCGGCTATAAAGTGGGCGATCACCACCCCGATCCATTCGCCGGGGAATCGCCTATCATCACGATCACCGCCAGCAACATGGCCGCCTATCGCGACCAATTAACCGCCGGCGCCGTCGCCTTGCTCGAGACTTATCCCGACACTTACTCCATTCCGGTTTACCCTTCACACCGCACCGGCTCCTCCCCGCAGCGCATTTATGACGCCACCAAAGAGAACGCTTCCACCGCGGAACTCGTAAACGGTGGTTCGGGTGTAGCCGGCACCTTTCGTGGCACGCCTTTTCCCGTGCCGGAAAACGGTCTGGAAGTGCTCTGGAATCACCTCATGCGTTACCGGGGTGACGCCGCGACCCGCCGCATCGGCCAAGCTGCGCCTCAACGTAACGGCCGCTACACCATGGTCGAGTTCGAGGATGAGTTCATGTTCAATTACGCCCGTGAAGACATCGGTATAGACGAGCTCAACAATACCCTTATTTTCTTCCAACAGGCCGTAAAAGCACCGCCTCGTCTCGCCGGCACCATCCTCATGGTCCACGAAACGCTCGATCAAATCGTCGAGCCGCGCCGCGCCTGGGTTTATAACGCCGGCCAACGCCGCGTGCGTCGGGCACCTCAAGTGGCCTACGACAATCCAGGGACTGCTGCCGATGGCATGCGCACCAGCGACCAATTCGACATGTTTAACGGCGCGCCCGATCGCTACAACTGGGAGCTCGTTGGCAAGCGCGAGATGATCGTGCCGTACAACAGCTACAAACTCCACAGCGACCAGATCAAACCCAAGGACATCCTCACTCCGCTGCACATCAACCAAGACTACACCCGCTACGAAAAGCACCGCGTCTGGGTCGTGGAGGCGACCGTGAAAGAAGGCACCAGCCACATCTACTCCCGCCGCACCCTCTACGTTGATGAAGACACCTGGCAGATCGTAGCCGCCGACCAATACGACAACCGGGGCGACCTCTGGCGCGTCTCCGAAGCCCACTGCATCAACTACTACGAAGTGCCCACGTTTTGGAGCACCCTTGAAGTGCACACCGATCTCATCGCCGGCCGCTACCTAGCCATCGGGTTGGACAACGATCAACGCATGTATGACTTCTCAGTCGAGCGGAGCGAACGCGACTATTCTCCTGGAGCCCTACGCCGATCCGGAGTCCGTTGAGGTCGTTCCTCTCTATCACCGTATTTCTCAGCGTGGCCGTCTTTGGGACGGCCGCGGTAGGTGATTCGCTAATACTCGACGCAGCCCTAGCGGGTGACGCCATTGTCACCGTCGGCGAACGCGGCCTGATCCAACGCTCCACCGACGGCGGAGAAACGTGGACCCGGGTCGAATCAGGAGTAGCCCACACCCTCTGCGCCATCACCTTCCTCGATCAACGCAATGGTTGGGCCGCCGGTCATGGCGCCATCATTCTACGCACCGAAGACGGTGGCCAGGCCTGGCAACACCAGTTCACCGGCGACGATGAGGAATCCCCTATTCTCGATATCATGGCCGTCTCCGGTGGCCACGTCATCGCGGTCGGAGCCTTCGGTGCCTACTACGAATCGCACAACTCTGGCGCAGACTGGGAACAACACTTCGTTCTCGAAGAGGACATGCACATCAACCGCATCTCCCGAACACCTGACGGGACGCTTTGGATGGCGGGTGAATTCGGCACGCTGCTGCGTTCGGATGATAGTGCGAAAACCTGGCAGCCACTATCCACCGGCGCAGACGGATCACTTTACGGCGTGCTCCCCCTCACCAACGGAAACCTCATTGCCTACGGTCTACGAGGCCGGGTCTATCGCAGCACCGACCAGGGCGAGAACTGGACCCGTGTAGAAACGCCCGGCACGGGACTACTCATGACCGGCATCGAACTCTCCTCAGCCAATACCCTGATTGTCACCGGCCAAGCCCGCACCTGGTGGATCAGCCGCGACGGCGGAGAAACCTTCACCGCCACGATCGACAACACCCCCGCCATCGCCGAACTCCTCCTCACCCCCTCCGGTCATCTATTAACGTTCGGCGAAACGGGATCAAATCCCGCGCCGCTTCGCGGAAGTTCCAAGTAGCAAGTAACAAAACGCTGACGCGTAAGTGCCAAGTATCAGGCAACAAGTATCAAGAAATTCCTGCCCCTCGCCCCTCGTTCTCGTTCTCTTTCTCTTTCTCTCCCCACTCCAGCGTATCAGCCTTTCGTACCTTTAGTGTGTTTCGTGGTTAAAAAAACCTCTTGCCCCCGCCCCCTTCTTTGAAAGCCAAAATCATCAATGCCATTGAATCATTCGTGTTCCGATTTCGGTTCACGCTCGTTCTCGTATTCGCCGTTCTGACCGTGCTGATGGGCTGGTTTGCTTCGAAGACCTACGTCGATGCCAGCTTCAGCAAAATGCTGCCGCAGGATCACCCCTACATCGATACTTTCAAAGAATACGAATCGGAGTTCGGAGGAGCCAACCGCATCGTCATCGCATTGATGGCCAAGGACGGAAACATTTTCACTCCGGAGTTTTTTGCCACCCTCGATCGAGCGACCGACGCCGTCTTCTTCCTACCCGGAGTGGATCGCGCCCAAGTCCAGTCTCTCTTCACCCCCAACGTCCGCTACGTCGAAGTGGTGGATGACGGATTTGCCGGCGGCAATGTCATCCCGGCTGGCTTTACGCCTTCACCCGCGAACTTCGAGATCGTTCGCGCAAACATCATCAAATCCGGCAAGCTCGGCATCCTCGTCGCCAACGATTTCTCCGGAGCAATCATCAGCGCGCAACTTCTGGAAATCGATCCAACCACGGGCGATCAGCTCGACTACATCGAAGTGGCGCGAGCCCTCGAAGAAAAGATCCGCGCGCAATACGAAGGCCAGGCCATCGATGTGCATCTCGGCGTGCACATCATCGGATTCGCTAAGGTCATCGGCGACATCAGTGATGGCGCCCAAAACGTCCTATTTTTCTTCGCCGTCGCCTTCGTCATCACCGGACTGCTTGTATTCTTTTACTCGCAGTCCGCCAAGCTGACCGCCTTCACCCTGAGCTGCGCCACCATCGCGGTGGTCTGGCAACTCGGAGCTCTCAACGCCCTCGGGTTCGGCCTCGATCCCTACTCCATTCTCATCCCCTTTCTCATCTTCGCCATCGGCGTGAGTCACGGCGTGCAGATGATGCGGGCCTACCGAGCCGAAGCCTTTGGCGGCAAATCCAACGTCGACGCCGCCCGCGCTGCCTTCCGCCAACTCCTCATCCCCGGTGGGGTTGCCCTCCTGACCGATACTCTCGGTTTCGTCACGATGATGATCATCAAGATTCCGGTGATTCAGGAGATCGCCATGGCGGCATCCCTTGGCGTCGCAGTGATCATCATCACCAACCTGTTTCTACTGCCCATCCTACTGTCCTACGTGCAACTCCCGGATCAATACCGTGAGAAGATCGCCTCCCGGCGCCAAGGCACCGACAACGCTTGGCATCGCGTGTGTATCGTCATGCGCCCCGACGTCTCGCTACTCATAATCGCGGGATCACTCGCGCTCGGATGGTGGGCCTATGGTCAGTCCCAGAAAGTGCGAATCGGTGACCTCCATGCCGGCGTGCCCGAACTACGCCAATCCTCTCGCTACAACGAAGACAGCCGCGTCATCACCGACGAATTTTCCATCGGCGTGGATATCATCTCCGTCATCGCCGAAGGCGGTCCCAATGCCTGTGTCGACTACGATGTGGTTACCCTCATGGACCAGTTTGAAGATCACATGAGCACCGTCCCCGGCGTTCAGTCCATCATCAGTCTCCCCTCGGTCGCCAAGACCGTGAATGCCGGTTGGAACGAAGGTTCACTCAAGTGGCGTATCCTCCCCACCCACCCGCAAGCACTGGCTCAGGCTATATCACCCATCGAGACCTCCACCGGTCTGCTCAATTCCGACGGCAGTGTGATGCCGATCATGCTCTTCCTTACCGACCACCGCGCTGAAACCCTCACCGGAGTCACCGATGCAGTGAAGGCATTCGCCGCGGCCAATCCGTCGGACAAAGTTAAATTCCGCCTCGCGACCGGCAATGCCGGGGTGATGGCAGCGACCAACGAAGTCGTAGCCGCCGCGCAATACCCGATCGTCTTCTGGGTCTTCGGAGCAGTGATCACTCTCTGTCTGGTGACGTTCCGCTCGATCCGCGCAGCCATCTGCATTGTGCTTCCACTCCTGATGGTCAGCTATCTTGGCTACGCGCTAATGGTGTATCTTGAGATCGGCCTCAAAACTTCAACGCTCCCGGTCGTCGCCTTGGGGGTCGGCATCGGCGTCGACTACGGCATCTATCTTTTTTCCCGACTCTCAGAAGGTCTGCGCAACGGCGAGTATTTCGAGGATGCGATGCACAACGCATTCACCCAGACCGGCAGTGCGGTGGTCTTCACCGGACTGACGCTTGCGATCGGCGTAAGCACCTGGATCTTTTCGCAGCTCAAATTCCAAGCCGACATGGGTGTGCTCCTCACCTTCATGTTCTTGGTCAACATGCTCGCCGCGATCATCATCCTCCCCGCCCTAGCCCGCTGGCTCTACCACAATCACACCAAGCCCGGAGGCCGTGCCTCCGGAAAGTGACAAGTATCAAGTTCCAAGTAACCCACCGTTGCCAAGGCTATGGCGGGCAGGCAAGAAACCGCCCACCGGGGTCATGTCGTCAATAAGTTCTACGCAGCGCAGCGTAGTAAACTTATTCCGACGTGACCCACTCCCCGCAATCGCCCCTCGTAGTTCGTAAATCGTAAATATCGCGCGCTACGCGTCCAGAGGACTGCGCACCCCCAACCCCGGTTTCTGAATCACGTGAGTATAGATCTGAGTCGTCTCCAACTTCGCATGCCCCAGTAGATCCTGTACC
>CAJXQX010000112.1 GCA_913058185.1 uncultured Verrucomicrobiota bacterium | reverse complement strand
CGAGATCAGCCTCGGTCTCGTGGGCTCGGAGATGTGTATAAGAGACAGGTTACACTCTATCGCGTTCGCAAACTACAGCGCGGGATTTAAGCCTTTCGAAGAAACGAATCGAGATGACTTCTTACAGGCCACTGCGATCTCCGCATTCTCGTTGGTCGAGTTGGCCAATGCGTTTAAACCACACTTCGTTCCCGGCGCATCGGTGGTAACGATTGGAATTTCGTCTCTCACGGTGACGCCCGACAATTATGGCTACATGGGACCGATCAAAGCAGCACTCGAGTCGGCCACTCGCTTTCTAGCGAAGTCCTTCAATCCCGAACCGAGCGTGCGCTTCAACGTTGTCGGATCAGGTCCACTTAAGACGAGTGCCTCAGCGGGAATTCCCGGCTACCTTGAGAGTTATCTTTACGCGGAAAAACTCACCTTCAGAAAACAGAATCTTGCCACGCAAGAAGTCGCCAATACCGCCGTCTTTTTGTTGAGTGACCGCAGCAGCGGTCACAACGGAGCAACCCTCGTGGTGGATGCAGGCATGGGCAGTAACTTCTTCGATGCCGAAGTCATCCGTCTCGCGATGCGACCAGAGCACCAAGCGCCCAACTCATGAAATTCGAACACACAGTGATCGAATCCATCGCGGTCGCGTTACCCGATGATGTTCTTACGTCGGCGCAAATCGAGCAGCGCCTGGCTCCATTATATGAGCGGCTTAAATTACCTGAAGGTCGCCTCGAGTTAATGACCGGTATCAAGGAACGACGCGTATGGCCGACTGGCACGCGACCATCTGACGCCAGTGCGGCAGCTGGCCGCAAGGTCTTGGCCCAATCACGATTAGCGGCCGAACACGTGGAGCTTTTCATCCACGCCGCGGTGAGTCGAGACATGCTCGAACCGGCAACGGCTTCGTTTGCTCATCATAAGATTGGACTTCCGAGAACGGCTCAAATCTACGATGTATCCAATGCGTGTTTAGGCTTTCTGAATGCGCTGACGATTGCCGCGAGTATGATTGAGTCCGGGCAAATTAAGTGTGCTCTGGTTTGTTCAGGGGAGAACGGTGGCCCGTTGGTGGAAAATACGCTGAACACGCTCCTCGAGAAGCCGTTGTCTAGGCAGGATATTAAACCTTACTTTGCCAACCTAACGATTGGGTCGGGCGCCGTGGCGGCCGTGATTTGTCACGATTCGCTTGCTCCTGACGGCCATAGGTTAGTGGGCGGTATGGCCCGCGCCGCGACGGAGCACAGTGCACTGTGCCAAGGGGATACTCATGGGGCCGACTCACTGGCGATGCAGACCGACTCGGAGGCGTTGTTGGTCGCGGGAGTAGCTCTGGCTCAGGAAACTTGGACAGATTTCGTAAAGGAAGTCGGGTGGAGCAGAGACGAATTTACTCGGTTCATTTGTCATCAGGTGGGTAGCACGCATCGACGGAAACTCTATGAAGCTTTAGAGCTCGATTTGGCTAAAGATTTCTCAACCTTCGAGACCTTGGGCAACACCGGTTCCGTCGCCTTGCCGGCAACTCTAGCGACGGCGGCCGATACCGGCGCAATTAAGCACGGGGATCGCGTGGGGTTATTAGGAATCGGCAGTGGGTTAAATTGCCTGATGCTCGCAGTCGATTGGTGATGATGAAACCCAAAGTAATTCCTCAGATCCCGGATTGGTTGAAGGCGGAATATCCGTTTTCTCCGGCGGGGTATGAAACGCCATCCGGTGCGCGGATGAGTTACGTGGATGAAGGGCAGGGCGATCATGCGGTGCTCATGCTGCACGGGAACCCGACGTGGTCGTTTTATTATCGAAATTTGGTGCAGGCACTGTCGCCACATCGGCGATGCATCGTGCCTGATCACATCGGCATGGGACTGTCGGATAAACCGGCCGACTACGAATACACCTTAGCCCGCCGGATTGCCGATGTAGTTGATCTCATCGATTCTCTCCAATTGCAGAAAATCGACCTGGTGGTGCACGATTGGGGTGGTGCCATTGGATTCGGTGTAGCGGAGCAACGGCCGGAATTAGTCAACCGTATCGTTGTAATGAATACGGCGGCATTCACCTCGATTCATCTTCCCCGTCGTATTGCGTTATGCCGTTTACCCCTGATCGGTCCCTTAGTGGTTCGGGGCGGAAATGGATTTGCGGCTCCCGCCGTATGGATGGCGATGAGTCGGCGCCCACTCACTAAAATCGAATCGCGGGGCTATTTAATGCCGTATGATTCGTGGGCAAATCGAGTGGCGGTTAATGCCTTTGTGCAGGACATTCCGATGCATGAGTCGCATCGAACTTGGGAAACACTTAAGAAAGTGGAGCAGGGGATCGGGCGATTTAATCGGCGTGCCTCACTGATAATCTGGGGCGGTCGAGACTTTTGCTTTAACGACATTTTTTACCAAGAATGGTTGAAGCGTCTACCGAATGCGGAGAATCTATATTTGGAAGACGCGGGGCATTACGTGCTCGAAGATGCGAGCAACGATGTCGTGCCACGCATCAAAGCGCATTTGCTCGCAGTGGGTTGAATACCCAGAAACTTGCTTCGGCCCGGATGTAGCCGGTCTCGCTGAGGCCGGAGCGATGGAGTATCCACCAGATCGGACCGACCCCGGCTACAACGGAGGTTTCATCGAATGTCTTAGGGGGTGCCTTGTGCAGCCCTAGTCTGTCGATTCAGGTAGACGTCCGTTCAGTTCTGCTAGTTCGCGAATGTAAGCCGAACTATCTTTATTGAGTTCAGCCAACTGAGAGGCGCAGAAGCGCCACTGCCAATTGCCCTGAGGTTTTCCGGGAGTATTGAACCGGGCCGCTGAACCCAAGCTCATGAAGTCTTGCAATGGAATAACCGCCATCGAACTGACCGAACTGTAGGCGCTTCGAATGAGATCCCAGCCGATGTTCTCACCGGGAACTCGGAGGTAACGGTTGGCGTGCTCACGAATTGGGTCTGGCGCGGATCGATACCAACCCATACTCGTGTCATTGTCATGTGTGCCTGGATACACGATGGAATTCGCCCGGAGATTGTGCGGCAAGTAGAGATTGCTCGCATCGCCGCCGAAGGCGAATTGCAAAATAGCCATACCGGGGAGGCCGGTTGCTTCGCGCAATTCCACTACGCTAGGGGCGAGTTCACCGAGGTCCTCTGCAATCAAGCGACAGGTGGGTAGCTCTTTTTTTACGGTTTCAAAAAAATCCACTCCCGGACCCTTGCGCCATTCACCAGTCTTGGCCGTTTTGGCATCAGCCGGAATAGACCAATAAGTATCAAAGCCGCGGAAGTGATCGATTCGAACGATATCACTGAGATCGATATTGGCCTGAAGTCGAGTCAGCCACCACGCGTATTTCTCTTGGCGGTGAGCGTCCCAATCGTAGAGCGGGTTGCCCCAGAGTTGGCCGTCTTCCGAAAAGTAGTCTGGTGGAACTCCTGCCACGCGAAGGGGGTATCCGGACTTGGGGTCGACTTGAAAGAGTTGGGGGTTGCCCCAGACATCCGAGCTATCGGCAGCGACGAAAATCGGTACATCGCCAATGATTTGAATGCCTCGAGCGCGGACACGTTCGCGAACTCGATTCCATTGTCCGAAAAACAGATATTGGAAGAATGAGTAAGCGCCTGCGACCCGTGAGAGCTCCTTATTTTTCCAGAGTTTGGATTTCCTGGCCTTGGATTCGAATCGAACTTCGGTCGGCCAAGACCACCAGGCAGCTCCCTCAAAGTGCTGTTTGAGAGCCATGAAGTGGGTGTAGCCATCCAGCCAATCGCTTTGCGACGCACAGAATTCGGGGTAGGAGCCATAGGGTTGAAATTCTCGCCCGGAGGCTTCCCATGCCGCGTAAGCTTTAAATAAGACCGGCCACTTCTGTTCATAGAGCAGACCATAATCGATGGACTCACGCGGGAGTGATTGCAGGGGAACTAGGTCTCCGGGAGTCAGCAATTTTGCTTCAACTAGAACCTGCAGATCTACCAGGTAGGGATTTCCCGCAAATGAGGAGAAACATTGGTAGGGCGAGTCCCCAAATCCGGTGGGACCCAATGGGCAGGTTTGCCACTGGGACAATCCACTGGATTCCATGAAATCCAGGAGCGGCTCAACGGCAGATTCCTGGAGGACGCCAATGCCTTGATCACTAGGTAGTGATGTGGGATGAAGTAACAATCCGGCACTTCGAGATGTGAGCCAATTAAAGAGAGGCGAATTAGCGGAAGGCATAGCGTTATCTTTGAGCGCAGGGGACACAGGTGACGGCGTCCGGCTGGATTTCGAGTCGCTCGACTGCAATTGAACCTTGGCAGCGCAAACACGTGCCAAAGGTTCCGTCACGGAGTCTGCGTTCAGCTTCGTGGAGGCGTCCGCGTTCTTCTTCACAGCGTCGTTTGTTGGCGAGGGCGATCTGTTGGTGCTGCATCGCATCGAGACGAGAGAGCCGTCCGATCGAGACATCCGGAGAGATTACTTCGGTGCCTTGTTCGAGGCCTTTTAATTCAGCTTCAATAGCCACGAAGCGATCGGAGATGATCTTTTGGAAGTGTTCCTGTTGAGAAGTGTCCATTTTGATCAATATTTAAGTTTCCGTCAGAATTCTTACGTAAGGGGATGTAATTCAATAAATACTGAATTAGACATAATGTTTATTGTGCGAAAATCGTGCTAGTCCGGATCTATGGGGCTGGGCCCCAATGACTGTTAAATGGATAATAAATAAACATCGGTCGTCCGACGACATCCTTGGCTGGCACGGTGCCCCAATAACGTCCGTCCAGGCTACTGGCTGAATTGTCGCCAATTGCTAAATAACTATTTTCAGGAACTTTGAATTCATCTCCGACGTCTAGGATTCCCAAATTTCGATAACCGGGGAAATCGTTTTCCAAATTAGCATTCGAACCAAATGCGTCAGAACCTTCAATGGGTTTGCCGTTTCGAAATAATACGGGTTGCCGGATTTCAAGGATATCACCGGGAGTTCCGATCAGGCGTTTGATGTAATACTGTTCTTTGGGTCCAGACATCATCCGGTGCAGATTTGGGATATTATCCGTTCGAAATACGAATCCGTCGCCTACGCTTGGTTTCACAAAATGATAGCTGATCCGATCTACGAAAAGCTGATCACCGGTTAGGACATCAAAGGCCAATATTCGATCTCCGGCCACCACGTGCTTGCCGGTGCCTAACAACACACCTTTACCAGCGGGAAAACTATCGGGAACGGGAAATTTCTCAGCACCATCGTAGAACGCATCTAAGATAACTTTCTCCAAATCAAAGTCGCCTGGGACAGTTACCGAAACGGGACGATTATCGACGTAGATTTCGTAAACTCGGAGTTGAGTCGGAAATATGAACCATTTCCGTCCTTTCTTAGTTTTGGCCGGTTTCAGATAATCACGAAGTCCACCCTGTTGAGACGAATATGATCGTATGACCGGAATGCGCACTTCACCTGCGATCGGAGCATCGATCCGATGTGATTTTGCCAATTGAGTCACAAAGCGAACCGCCTTGGCCGCCGTGCTAGGTTCATCTTCTGGATCCACAAAAACCTCCCCAATCATACCGTTATAGCTCGGCCACATTGAGTTGGTGGGAATTTTGAAAGGCTGAAAAAAGAAAGCCCGAATGCCCAATATCACGATCGCGGCTACCAGAAAGAATTCAATGTATTCGATGGCCGAGTTCTTGGGATAAAACGTGCCGCCTGTTTTTCGCAGAACCCCTTCGAGATTTTCGATTCCCAGCTTCAAATCACTGGCTGCCGCCTTATTTGAAACCAGACTGCGGAGACCCTCTTTTTCTCGTTTCAGCTCAGCCAAATCATCTGCCGGCATGATATCTCGGCGGAAGTTTTCTACTTTCTCCGCTAGCTCCAGCCAATTGCTGGCGTGCTGACGCATCTTTTTTTGGGCTGAGGCAAAGGGTCCGAACACAGGAAATATTGGGGCTAGTTACGGTGGTTGGTTTAAATTTCGACGGAATCAGTTTTTCAACACTTGGATAAAAGCATCTGGAGGGATCGAAACTCGACCAATTTGTTTCATCTTCTTCTTACCCTCTTTTTGTTTATCGAGCAATTTACGCTTACGGCTGATATCACCGCCATAACACTTAGCGGTCACATCCTTGCGCATGACGCGGACATTGTCGCGGGCGATAATATTCCCCCCGACGGCGGCTTGAATGGCTACCTTAAACATCTGCGGAGGAATGATCGCGGCCAGTTTTTCGCAGAGGGCCTTACCCTTCCCCGCGGCTTTGTCGCGATGCACAATACTGGAAAACGCATCAACCGGTTCCCCGTTGATCATGATATCCATCTTCACCAGATCCCCGGGCTTATACTCACCCAACTCGTAGTCCATTGAACCGTAACCGCGGGTGATGCTCTTTAGCCGGTCGTTGAAGTCGACGAGGATTTCATTGAGTGGCAACGTGCACGTGAGCATGACGCGGGTGGCGTCCAGTGTATCCGTATTATCAATACTACCTCGCTTCTCCATGATGAGGGACATGATGTCGCCCATGGAGGTGTTGGGAATGTGAATTGAGGCCTGGATGGTAGGCTCTCGAATTTCCAAGATTGATCCCGGTTCCGGCAACATAACGGGGTTGTCGACTTGGACCATATCCTTCCCTGCGTGGGTGAATACGTGATAGATCACGCTCGGATAGGTGGAGATGATTTCTACGTCATGTTCGCGACGGATTCGTTCCTGAATGATCTCCATGTGGAGCAGACCGAGAAACCCGCAACGAAACCCAAATCCCAAGGCCAACGAGCTCTCTGATTGATAAACGAAGGCGGCGTCATTGAGCCGCAAACGGCCCAAGGCGGCTTTGAGTTTTTCGTAGTCGCTGGATTCGAGTGGATACAAACCACAAAACACCATGGGGCGCACTTCCTTGTAGCCTGGAAGCGGCTCCGCTGCCGGGATCTTGGTGAGCGTCAGCGTATCCCCGGTGTTGATGTCCGCGGTGTTCTTGATGGTGGAAACCACGTAACCGACGTCGCCCGCCGACAGGGTCGGTTGCTTCAACATCTTTGGCGTAAATACTCCGACCTCTTTGATTTCGGTTTTTACTCCAGTTCCCATGAACAGCATGTGGTCGCCCGCTTTGAGCTGCCCGGAAAACACCCGTCCGTGGGCAATCACTCCGCGATAAGGATCGTAAATGGAGTCGAACACCAACGCACGCGTCCGAGGGTAGTCGGCCCACCGCGGAGGCGGGATATTTGCGACCACCGCTTCCAAAATGTCTTCGATGCCGATTCCTGATTTACCGCTGGCCAGAATGGCTTCTTCCGCCGGGATCATCAGAATGTCTTCCAGCTGTTTGGTGCACATGTCCAAATTTGCGCTCGGAAGGTCGATTTTATTGATCACCGGGATGACCTTGAGGTCCTGCGAAAATGCCAAATGCGCGTTTGCGACGGTTTGGGCTTCAACCCCTTGAGCCGCGTCGATCAACAACAAGGCGCCTTCGCACGCCGCCAAACTGCGGGACACTTCGTAGGAGAAATCCACGTGGCCCGGGGTGTCCATCAAGTTGAGCTTATACGTTATCCCATCTTTGGCCGTATAAGCCATGGTGACTGGGTGGCTCTTAATCGTGATGCCTCGCTCCCGCTCCAGGTCCATCGTGTCGAGATGCTGTTCGGTTAACACGCGTTGCTCTACCGTGCGGGTATGCTCGAGCAGGCGGTCAGACAAGGTCGTCTTGCCGTGGTCGACGTGCGCGATTATGCAAAAATTACGGGTGAGAGAAACGTCCATGTAAGGGCTCGGGTTGGTGCAGTAAAGTCGAGATTACTCGGGTGGTTTAGCCTGAAAAGTCACTACTCTCGGCAAAGCTCTTAACCGGCCAACTCCGCTCCGTGCGTCGGGCCAATCCGGCGAGAACTTTTCCGGGCCCGAGTTCCCAAAGCTCAGTGGCTCCTGCGCCGACTGCGGCCCGGGTGCAGTCTTCCCAGCGAACCGAGGACACCACCTGTTTGACGAGTGCGGCTTTGATCTCGTCGGGATCGGAAATCGCTGCGCCCGTGGTATTGGTGTAAACTTTAAGGGTCGGGGGGGAGAAAGGAATGTCGGCCAAATATGCGGCAAAACTCTCTCGAGCGGGTTCCATCAATTTGCTGTGATAAGCGCCTGCGACATTCAAGGGGATGACGCGTTTCATGCCGCGTTCCTTGCCGGCGTCCACCGCAGTTGCGACCTTGGATTTATCGCCCGAAATGATTATTTGGCCAGGAGCGTTGAAGTTCGCGGCTTCAACGTCGAATTCGGCACAAAGCTCTCCGACCGCTTCGCGAGATTCACCGATAATAGCGGCCATTCCGCCTGATGAGATCTCACAAGCTTCCTGCATCAGACGTCCCCGTTCAGCGACAATCTTGAGGCCCGTTTCGAAATCGAAAACCCCTGCAGCACAATAAGCGGTCAATTCCCCGAGGCTCAGTCCTAGGGCGGAATCTACGTCACCGAGTTTACCCTGTTCCTTCAGGATAGCGTGCAACGCCATCCCGTGCACGAACAACGCGGGCTGACAAACTCCCGTTTCGGTGAGTTTATCTTCGGGGCCATCGAATGAAATGGTTGATAAGTCCCAATCTAGTATGCTGTTAGCTTGTTGGTAGAGCGCACGTGCACCCTCACTCGATTCGGCGAGTGATTTCCCCATTCCAACCTTTTGGGCACCCTGCCCGGAAAAAAGTAATGCTATAGCCATGATATAAACGATCAGGCGTATTGCTCACAGCCGGTTAACCCAAGCCCTAAAACCGATTCAGTCGACGGAAGTATTTTTCATCTTCTTTCGCCGGCGGTTTCCATGGCTGTTTGGCCGCTGGAGCCGTTGCTGAACTTCTTATCGGCCGAGTCGCCTGGCTCGAGGTCGGCACCGTAATTTGGTTGTTACGGGAAGCCCTCGACTCCCCGGTCAATCCACCCAGCAAGTTGCCCATTGAATCCGCCGATCCTACCACAGGTTGTAAATACGGGTTCATGGACGTCGAATCTGCAGAAATTGAGGATGGCTTTGTGTGAATATCCCTAAGCTGAGTAGGATTGACGGAATCAGCGGTAATAAATGCCGGGGCCCACGTCACATCGGCAGCAGACAATCTATTAGGCTCCGTTGCAGGCCTGGAGATATCGAGTCGCATCAGTTCCTCATCACTCAACCAGTCTGACATGAAGTCGTTCAATGGATTGGTGGCCGCTAGTTTATCCTTGGATTGTATTTTCGACTTCTGGTTCTATTCCTCGGCCTCGCGTTCACTTTGTTTCATCGCGAGTTGCAGCCAATATTTCGCCGAACCTTCACTCGGTTCATTTCCGATCGCACCCCGTTTCAACTCTTCATCTTTATCGGAGCCCTCTTGGTCCAAAGAACGCATGCCGTCGATTAACCAGTTCTCTGATTTCCAAAGAGACTCTCGGTCAGGATCTGTCATCAACGGCGACCTCGGGAGCGTCTCGGCTTCTCCGGACACCGTCGGCACGAAGTCTTGGGTTCCACCTGGCTGAAGCGATGCATCGGTGTTTAATCCCCGCTTCATCAGCTCGATCTTTTCAATACCTGATAATGTCCGTTCAAGTTCCGTAGGTTGTTCAGCGTTCTCTTGCGCCCCGACGCTCAAGCAGACCATGACTCCAAGGAGTAAGGATCCTGAAAACTGAGTCGACCGAAGTTGCATGATTAATGGTGCCGAGGCTTTTGCCTCTTTGGCCCCTACTTGAAGAAAATGCTCTTGAGGTTCATCTCCCTGTCTCTTATACACATCTCCGAGCCCACGAGACCGAGGCTGATCTC
>CAJXQX010000111.1 GCA_913058185.1 uncultured Verrucomicrobiota bacterium | reverse complement strand
CCCCGTCGCTCGACATTTACCGGTGACCGTTTCCACCAGCGCACCTTCCTGCACCGTCACGACCCCAAACTCCAAAATCCCGGAACCCATGCTCCCCTCGAAATCAATAAAGTGAATCGGTTGGTCGGACCAGGACATCACCGACGAGAAACCACGTTTCGAGCGAAGCGACAAGCTCGACAACCCACGGAAAACACGAAAGAAAAATCCCTAATCATCCACCAGAACATCTGCTGCCTTTCAGATTTTCGTGTATTTTGTGGGTTTCGTGGTTTCTAAACTAACAACGTGGACCTGACCTCATACCGCGAATTCACCCTCGAGCTTGCCGCTGCTAGCGCAGATTTCATCGCACCTTTCTTTGGCAACCCCGGCACCGCCGTGGAATTCAAGTCCGATGCATCCCCCGTCACGGCCGCAGATCGTGGAGCGGAAGAGCTCATGCGCAAGATGATCGGTGAACGCTTTCCCGACCACGGGATCATCGGCGAAGAACACGGCAGCGATCGCCCGGACGCCGAATGGGTCTGGGTGCTCGATCCTATCGATGGCACCAAAAGCTTCATCACCGGCGTGCCGCTGTGGACCACGCTTATCGCACTGCTTCACCAAGGCCAACCCGTCCTCGGCGCGATTAATCAACCCACGCTCGGTCAACTCGCCATCGGCGACAACCAGACCACGACGCTCAACGGCAAGCCCACCCGCTGTCGCCCCACCACCGCCCTCGACCAGTCGACGTTGGTGACCAGCGACCATTTCAATCTCGGCCAGTATCAAGACGGTCCGGCGTGCGATCGATTAATCGAGTCAACCCGCCTCTACCGCACGTGGGCGGATGGCTATGGTTATCTCATGCTCGCGGCGGGTTTCGTAGATATCGCTATCGATCCCATCATGAACCCCTGGGACATCGCCGCGCTGGTGCCAGTAGTTCGAGGTGCCGGCGGCACCATCACCGACTGGCAAGGCGGATCAGCCTACCCCGCCGAATCCGCCATCGCGGCTGCAACTTCGAAACTTCATGCGGCCGTGCTCGACTCGCTGAAATCCTCGACCTAAGTCGCCGTTTCGCTGTAGCGACTTTCGCGGATCACGGTGATCCGAATCGTGCTGGGATATTGGAGCTCATCCTCGATGCGTTGACGCAGCTCCTTCGCAATTTCGCCCGCCCGATCATCCGAGACGACCTTGGGATTCACCACGACGCGGACCTCGCGGCCAGCCTGAATCGCATACGCCTGCTTCACGCCATCGATCGAAGCGGCCAACGATTCGAGACGATCAAGGCGTTGGATGTAGCTCGACATCGACTCAGCCCGGGCACCGGGCCTGACCGCCGAAACGGTGTCAGCCAGAATCACCAAACCCGCGTAAACCGATTCTGGTGGAACCTCTTCGTGATGAGCCGCCACCGCATTGACGACGGTTGGAGTTTCCCCATGTCGCTTAATAAAGTCCGCACCGATGGTCGCATGGCTTCCCTCGTAATCGCTATCAATCCCTTTGCCGATATCGTGCAACAAGCCCGCTCGCTTGGCGATGGCCGGATCGAGTCCAAGCTCACTGGCCAACATTGAACTAAGAAATCCAACTTCCACCGAGTGATCCAACGCGTTCTGATTGTAGGAGAATCGATACTTCAGTCGTCCCACCAACTTGATCACCTCGGGGTGCATGCCGTTGATGCTAAGTTGAGCGACTGCGTCTTCGCCGGCCTGCTCCACATTGCGTTCGATTTCGTCACGCGCCGTGTTCACGAAGTCTTCGATATTGGCGGGATGAATCCGACCATCGGCGATAAGCTCTTCGAGTGCGACGCGCGCCACTTCACGGCGCACGGGATCAAACGAGGAGATCAGCACCAACTGGGGCGACTCATCGATCAAAAGAGTAACGCCCGTGGCCGCCTCAAAAGACTTAATGTTGCGACCTTCACGGCCGATAATACGGCCCTTCATATCTTCGGTAGGCAGCTGCACGATTGTCGCCGTGAGATCATTATTCGGTCGCGTCGAGATCCGCTGCATTGCGGCGATCAGAATACGGCGGGATTCATTTTGAAGATCTTGCTCACTCCGTTCCAGCACCCCACGGCGCAAGGCTCGTAATTCGTCCTGACACTCGATCTTCACTTCCTCCCGTAAGGAGGTTTTAATTTCCTCCGCATCCATCTGCGCGAGTCCTTCCAACTTTCGACGTAGTCCACGCGACTTCTCCCGCAACGCTTCTCGCGCTTGTTTCACCGCATCGGCCTCGCGGTTCAGTCGTTCGTTTTTGCGCTGTAGCTCGAAGTCCAATGATCCCAGCGACTCCTCGTGGGTCTTAATTTCACGCTGCTTCACATCGGTCTCAATTTTGTGCCGATCCTGCTCACGGGTTAATTCCGAGCGAGTTGCCGAAATCTCGTTCTCCGCGTTCTGCATAAGCTCTTTGGCCACGACCGCCGCTTCCCGTTTGGCTACCACTAAAACCTGGGCAGCCTGCTCATGACCTTGCTTACGAACGCGCTTAGACAAGAGCCTCACCAACCCAACGCCGAGTAATAAGCCCACCACAATATAGGCCGCGGAGGACCAATCTACGAGGTCAGTCGCGGCAATCAACAGAGCGTAGTCGGCGGCGTAAGTCGAATCCAAGAAGAGGCGGATGCTGGGGCCGGTCCGGCAAAATTCAATCTTTCTTGTCCGTTTTACGGGACGGAGGCGAAAGCTGCCCAATAAGTGACTTCGACACCCCCTCCATCCGCCGCAAGGTCACAGCTTCGGCCTCACCCGGCAAAACCACCGCCTGCACCACCACATAAGCCCATCGATCAGGCTGAAGACGGAGGCGATTCAACGCCGTATGCCACATCCGCTCAAATGTCGTCGCTACGACCTGATCGCGTCCAACGAACCAATAGGCAAACAGAGCCGGGACCGGCACTTTCGCTCCATCCGCGGTGACAACCTCCCGCCTGAGCCTCAAGAGAGCCGCCGGAACTTGGTCGTCAAACGTGGTCTGCGATTGCCCCTCAATCGACCAACCTTGTCCCACCAAACACAGTTCCGGACGGTGAATCGACGTGCGATCCTGCCCGCTCAATACGACTGAAACGAACACCTGTTGGTGTTTGTCATCCAAGGATACGTAGAGTTTTCGAGCATAACCGGTATCAGGCGGCAGCAATTCTCGTTCAACCGCAGTGACCGCGGAGTCCTGCCCAATCCAGTCCGTGCCGATATATTTTGGTAGAGGGGCCGGGTTGAGACCATCCTCAGCCAACGGAATCCCGGCCAACGCCGTGCGCCCCAGCGACTCCACCCGCTCAATCAATCCCACCGTGCCCAGCCCCGCCAATCCCACCACCAGCATCGCAAGGCGCAGCGAACGCGGAGACTGTAAATAACCAATAGGGTTACCTACAGTTTCGCCGGCTTTCTTCGAAGACGCGGGTTCTTCCAGTTGGTTGGCCGCCCAATGGACTCCGCCGAGCACAATCACGAAAACGATAAAACCCGCCCAATCGTGAACGATCTCTCCCGCCGTTTGGCCGAACCATTCACCCGCAAAAACGATCGCGCTGATTCGCACAACGTTGCCAATGAATGTGAGCGGAAAGGCTAATAAAAACACCCCCGACCGACGCACCCAAGACCGCGGGCCGAGATAACCGATGATCGCGGACAAGGCCAACATTGCCATGAGCGACCGCACTCCCGAGCAGGCTGCCGCCACATCATATTGATACGATCCGTCCGGGGAAAATAACTGCGTGCCATTGCGCACTAAATCAATCCCCACCAAGCCCGTGATCATTTCGGTCGTTGCGATCACACCCAGTCGCAAATGAAAGCCTACCGAGTCGAGCACCCCCATCGGGATAGCGACAATCAACAAACCCAACGGGAACAGGGTCGCATCACCCCAACGTTTACCACCGCCCAGCCGCATCGCGCCCCAGCCAAAAATCAACACCGCCATGATCGAGAACCGAGTCTGTTGCACCGCATAACCGAGCAGGTGAATGGCCAATCCCGCCATCATGGCCAGCGCCAGTTTCGGGGTGGTATTGGAGGGTCCCATGGGCGCCGTGGTATTTTGGATTATCCTCGGAGCAGCCTGCGGCCGGATGGAAAATCTGGCCAAAAATGACGAGGATTCCCCGACGATCGAGAGTGAATCACTCGATTCGCCGGATCCTAGAATCGCGAAAAACACCCCAAGCTCGTAACCACGCTTGATCTCCCTCGGTGAATCCACGCAGCTTGGGGGTAGCCAGACCTCAAACGTCTCACCTCCGTTCGTCTGTCCCCTCACTCTTCCCCCTTGGCTGTTAACCTTCGCACTCCAGTTGAAGTATTCAGCGTCTTCAAACTGACGACGCGGGAGCGTTGGGACATCGGCACCCCGCTTATCATGGCGGTGCTGAGCGTCATCGGCGTCGCTTTTATCTACAGCGCGCAGCTGAACTCCGAGAGGAGCTCGTGGGAAATGCAAATTGTTTGGCTTATCGGCGGAATCGTGACCTATGTCGGTGTTTCATTGGTCGATTATCGGTTTTGGTTACGCATAGTCCATTGGTTCTACGCTGCTTGCATAGTTTTACTCATATTGGTGATTCTCCCGGGGGTCGGCACCGAGGTCTATGGTGCCCAGCGCTGGTTACGGGTTGGTCCGATTGGATTTCAACCCTCGGATCCGGCCAAAATCGCCGTTTTACTGGTCACCGCCACGATTTTGATGCGTGAAAAGGTCGGGACGATCTACCAGTCGCTGGGGGTCTTGGGGAAGTTGGCGCTTGCCGTGGGAATCCCCATGTTCCTTATCCTGCTCCAACCCGACCTTAAGTCGGTCATCGTCTTACCCCCCATGGTCTTCTCAATGCTCTATGTTTCCCGCCTATCGACGCGGTTCTTCATGGGAGCACTTGCAGCCTTCACGGTGGTGGTGGGAATCGTGGCTTGGGACAGTGCCCGCTACATCAATTTTATGGAGGAAAATGGTTACTCCTACGCCCGTGACAAAGGGGTGTATCAGGACCACAGCTGGTTGCCGCTCCGCGACTATCAGCGAAATCGGATTATTACCTTCATCGACCCCGATAAGATCGAGCCCCTCGGGGCCGGCTGGAACCTCCGCCAGTCTTTGATCTCCGTCGGGACCGGTGGATTGCTCGGCAAAGGCTGGACCGAGGGCACTCAAGCCCAACTCGGTTACCTCCCCCGCGCCGTAGCACACAACGACTTTATCTTCTCGGTCATCGCCGAGGAGAAAGGACTTTTGGGAAGCCTCACGGTTCTCAGCTTGTTTGGTTTAATGTTGTTTAACGGCATTCGTATCGCGGGCCTCGCTCGCGACCGATTCGGCACTTTGATCGCCCTTGGCGTGACCGTGCTGTTTTCGATTCACGTATTCGTTAACATCGCAATGACCATCGGGTTGGTGCCCATCACGGGCATACCACTTCCCTTCATTAGCTACGGTGGTTCCTTCCTGCTCAGTTGCTGTCTGCTGCAAGGACTCGTCCAGAGCGTCTATCGATTTCGAAAGGACTTCACGTGAAACTGAACCTTTCGATCGATATCGCACGCCGGTTCGAGTCTCCTTGCGCCGCAATTGCTGCAAACGGAATCGCCGTCCAACCCAAGGATAAAACCCGACATGAGCGATCAGAATTCATCCCGAAAAGGTGGCAAAACCACCGACTCGGACTCACGATATGACGAAGAACTGGCCAACCCGCCTAAGCAGCGCAAAGCCGCTGCTACCGACCGTGAAGGTCTGAAGAAAGGATCCGAAGAGCGTTCGAAAAAACGCCCTTTGCTCCAAAAAATCGTCGCCGCATTCCAGAAGGAAAAAACCTCCTTCCGCGAACTCATTATTAACGCCGAACCGCTCGAAAAGCGGGTCGCTTTGCTCGTCGATGGCGTGCTCGAGAAATATGAAATCGAGCGCGAATCCGACAACCGTATGGTGGGCGGCATCTACAAGGGCCGGATCAAGAATCTCGATCCGGGCCTCAAAGCCGCCTTCGTCGACATCGGCTACAACAAGAACGCCTTCTTGCACTATTGGGACATGCTCCCCGCCGCCGCTGACTCCTCGGTCGAGGTCGTGCGCGTCAACAGCAAGAAGAAGTCCAAGAAGTCCGGCGCCGAGCCCACGGTTAAGGACATCCCTCGACTCTACCCCGCCGGATCCGAGATCGTTATTCAGGTCACCAAAGGTCCCATCGGAACCAAAGGTCCTCGCACCACGACCAATCTCTCCCTCCCCGGTCGCTTCCTCGTCCTCATGCCTTACAGCGATCAATGCGGCATCTCCCGCAAAATCGAGGACAACCGCGAACGCCAACGTCTCAAACGTCTCATCAACGAGCTGACCATTCCTGAGGGCATGGGCGTAATCGTGCGCACCGCCGGCGAAGGTAAAAAGGCCCGCTACTTCGTCCGCGATCTTCACTTGCTCCTCAAGACTTGGGCTCAAATCCAAGCCCGCGAGAGTAGCGAACGCGCTCCCGCCTGCCTCTACCAAGAGCCTGACATCGTCGAGCGCACCGTGCGTGATTTCCTCACCGAGGATGTCGACCGCGTGCTCGTCGACGATACCAGCGACCACTCCCGCGCTCAAGCGGCAGTCGCGCAAATCTCTGCTCGTTCGAAAGGTAAGATCGCCCTCTACAAGGACAATATCCCCATCTTCGAACGCTTCAACATTGAGCGGCAAATTGAGCAAACCGCTCTCCGTAAGGTTGGCCTCCCTTCCGGCGGCGAAATCGTAATCGACGAAACCGAAGCTCTCATCTCGGTCGATGTGAACACCGGTTCCCACAAGAACCGCGGTGGTGAAGACAAAAATGTCATCTACGCCGTTAACCTTGAGTCCGCGACCGAGATCTGCCGTCAGATCCGCCTGCGTAATTTGGGTGGCCTAATCGTGATCGACTTCATCGACATGAAAGAACGGCGACACCGCAATGCGGTCTATGAGCGCATGAACGATCTGATGAGCCAGGACCGCGCCAAGACGCACGTCCTGCCGATCTCCCAGCTCGGAATCCTGCAAATGACGCGTCAGCGCCAACAGGAGTCCCTGTCGTCGAATCTCTACACCGACTGTCCTTACTGTCGCGGACGCGGCATCGTGAAATCAGCCACGACGACCTCCGTCGAGCTGCAACGCCGCCTCTCCTCCATCGTGCGACGCCTGCAAGTGCGTGATGGCGACAAAGGCCACGCCCTCCGAGTGTTGGTCCACCCATCAATCCTCGAGCGACTCCGCGAAGAAGACGCCGAACTGCTGGTCCGGATGGAACGCGAGTTTGGCGTGAAGTTGGCCTTCCGTGCCGACCTCAGTTTCCACGTCGAAAACTTCAAAATCGTCGACGCCGTCACCGGCGAAGAATACCGGTAAACTCCAGCCGCCAGCTCGGCTAAAACATCACGGTTCTTCCGTTTAATCTTTCGAAGGCACGCCCTAACCGGCGCGCCTTTTTGTTTTTCGAAACTAGGGATCAGTTCAAATAGTTGCATTTTCAAATCCGGGCAGAAATCCGAATCGGAAGAGGACAATGTCATGATCCTTAAGCACCAATGTTCAGCGGACCGGCTACCTAGAACTCATCAAAGGAAATCTGGTCCGCGGGGACACCCAGAGTTTTTAGCATTTTGGTGCAGGCCTTGATCATCATGGGGGGGCCGCAAAGGTAGTATTCAATCCCTTTCGGGTTCGGATGTTTCTCCAGGTAATTGATGAGCACAACTTCATGGATGAACCCATGGTGTCCCAACCACGCATCCTCTTCCGTGGGATCCGAAAGCGCTAATTCGAAGGAAAAATTGGAATGTCCCGAAACGAGCGTCTCGAAATACTCTTGGTAATAAATCTCCTGCTTGGAACGGGCCCCATACCAGTAACCAATCTTTCGGTGAGAGTTTTCTGTTTCCAGCAAATGAGAAAGATGAGCACGAAGGGGAGCCATTCCGGCACCACCACCGATATAGAGCATTTCCTTTTGAGTGGGCTTAAGATGGAAGTCACCAAAGGGACCTGTCGCCGTGACTAAATCTCCTGCTTTCAGACTAAACACATAGCTGGATCCCACTCCCGGTGAACAGGTTTGTCCAGGTGGTGGGGTCGCGATTCGCACATTGAACCGCAAGGTGCGTTCAGTCGCGTGGTTACTGGCGAGCGAATAGTTATTACGACGAACCTGCTTCGGGTTTTTCACCGTCAAATCGAAGAGGCTATGCCGTTGCCAGACTTCGGCATAGGGCTCCGGGATATCGAAATCGGTAAAACAAATCTCGTCGTAGATGGGGATATCGAGTTGCAGATAATCGCCCGGGGTGAAAACGACGCGCTTTTCGGAATCGATCAATTCGAGCACCAGTTCCTTAATGAAAGTGGAGACATTTTGATTACTCACGACCCGCATTTGATAGGATCGCTGAGGTCGCGCCCCCACCCCACCGGCCTTCTCTACGTTTATCCAGAGTCGGCCGTCACGGTCTTCCAGAGGATAGATGGCCAGCCCGCTACAGATCGGAGCGCGAGCAGGTGAACCGTCGGCAAAATTAAAGCGGCCATTATGTTTCGGGCACTCAACTATCTTCCCCTTCACCAATCCACCCGCCAGATGAGTATTGCCGTGAGTGCAGATTCCATCCGTCGCGAAAAGGTCTCCAGCTGCATCGCGAATCAACGCGAATGTCTTTTGTTTATAATCAAAACGAATCACCTCTTCGGTTGTGAGATCCGCTGCCGCAAAAATCTCTAACCAGCCGTCTGCGGCCGATTCAAGTTCAGTGCGGTAGTGCCCTTCGGGGTTCAGTATTTGAGGGGGCGGCAAGGTCCGTTTTACGTGATAGGTGGGATCCTTAACCTGCTTAAGCACCGTCGGCCAAATCTCCCGCCACGCCGACATGATTGAAGGGTAGGGCGGCGGGCAATCCGCCTTAACCACCTCATGTAGTTTCGGCAAAGCGTGATAGGGAACCAGCGGATACATGTGATGCTCCACATGGTAGTTCATGTTCCAATAAATGAACCGACTGATCGGATTCATGAAGACCGTGCGACAGTTGAGACGATGATCGAGGACGTTTTCCGCTAGGCCGGCGTGTTGTGGCGTATTCTGCAGAATCATCAGCCAGGTCCCGAAGAACTGAGGCAATACGAATAGAAATATGGGCAACCAACTCTGGGTGACGATCGCCGTGACGATGAATAGCACGTAAAGGCCAAGGTAAACCCGAGCACAGGCGAAGACCTTCGAGAATTCGCTTTCTGGAATGAATGTTTTCTCATCATCCGATATTTTTCCTACGCTATGTCGCAGCAGTTTTGGAATGAATGTTTTATAACCGGAAAAGTTAAAGACACTGAGTAGCAGCCCTTTGATGTCCGCGGGGCGTGGAACCTGAATTTCAGGATCTCGGCCAACAATCATGGTGTCGCTGTGATGACGCGTATGACTCCAACGCCAAACCACCGATTCACGCATGACCATAAACGAGGCGACTTCATACACCACGTTGTTCATCCAATCAGTTCGAAAAGCGGTTCCATGGCCGCACTCATGCCAACGCGAATCCGAACTGGTGCCATAAAAGGTGGCGTAAATAAAATACGGGATCACCGCCCACCAATTGCCCCACCAGAACGCGGTGGCAAATCCGGTCGCCGCGAGCACGGTCACGAGCAACAAGGTGTCACGGATGGCCGGACCGTTCTTACGCTCCAATAGTTTGCGCAGAGTGGCCCGCGGCACGGGACTTTGATACCAATCGGCCTCGGCCAGACCGAGTTCGATAGCCCGGTTAAAATTTTTACCCGTGAGACTGTAATCGAGCTCCGCCGGAGGGCGCATCAATGAATCCGTGCCGTGATGATCGTGTTCTAGCATAGGTCGTGTCGTTTTGAAATTCTGGCACTACTTATAATCGATAGAAACGA